>JANTGQ010000008.1 GCA_024762845.1 Nitratifractor sp.
TAAGTGCCAGATAGAAAGAGGGAGTAGCATAACTCAAAAGTGCAAACTGCTTCGCTATTTTGTCAAACTTTGCCCCTTTAAGTGCGCTATTTACCCCTACCCGAATAGCCACAATAAAGACTATAATCATCGAGACAATATTGATTGCCAAAGTAACCCCAATACGACCTTTTATCTCCTCTAAAACAGTGTTTCCGCTTGCAAAAGAGATACCAAAATCTAAATGCAACAGAGCATTGAGCCAGCTCAGATACTGCTGCAAAATAGGTTTGTCCAAACCATAGACCTCTTTAAGATGTGCAATCGCCTCTGGTGTCATATTGGGGTTTAAACCACCTGCGCTAAAAAAGCTGTTTGGAGCAGCATATATAGCAAAAAATGAGAGAAACGAGATAAAAAGCAGCATTGCCGCTATGTAGAATATCTTCTTAAAGAGAACTCTAAACACCAAGTCCTCTTTTTATAAGTGCAGCAAACTCTTTTGCATTAAGCGAAGCAGAACCCACCAAAACACCATCTACAGACTCTATAGCTGCAATTTGCTCTATTGAGTCAACTTTGACACTTCCACCATACAAAAGGGGAGCATCAAACTTCTCTTTTAGTCGCTTATGTACCAGTTCGATATCTGCAACTGTTGCGCTTACACCCGTTCCTATCGCCCAGATTGGCTCATAGGCAATAGTGAGTTTTTCGTAGTTTGTATCGATACCATCAAATTGCGAGTAGAGATACTCAAAAAGAGCATCTTCTCCCTGCTCTCTCAGACTCAATGGCTCACCGATGCAGTAGACTATATGAAAGCCCTGCTCTTTGTAGTAAGCATACTTTTTAGCAATAAACTCCTGACTCTCTCCAAAAATCTCTCTACGCTCACTGTGCCCAATGAGTATTGTATCGATTTCAAACTCTTGTAGCTGCTCTAAACCAATCTCTCCGGTATAAGCACCTGATTGTTCAAAGTATCCGTTTTGTGCTCCTACAACAACCCTGTTACTTCCCTTTTGCAGCGCAGTTGCAGGTGGAAAAACGCTTACACTCTCGATAGCCACACCTGAAAGCTCACTCTCTAACTGCTCAATATACGCAGTTGTAGAGGCTCTTGTGTGGTTCATTTTAAAATTTGCAAAAAACTGCATCACTCAGCCTCTAGTGCTTCGATACCTGGAAGCTTTTTACCCTCTAGCAACTTTAAGCTCGCTCCACCACCTGTACTTACAAATGTCATCTCATCAATATCATCTGCACGTGCTACTACATCGGCAGTATCACCACCACCTACAATAGATGTTGCGTGTGTCTCTGCTATATAGTGCGACATCATTGTTGAGCCTTTTGAGAATTTATCCATCTCATATACGCCCATTGGACCGTTCCAAATAATAGTTTGCGCATCATTTAAGACTTCTCTAAAGAGTCGTGTAGAGGCTGGTCCAACATCTAGACCCATCCATTTTGGAGGAATCTCTTGAGATGGTAGATACTTCACAATTGCATTATCACTAAACTCATTGGCAACAACCAAATCGACAGGCAGATAGAGCTTTACACCTTTTGCTTTTGCTTTATCCATAACTTTTTGCGCCTCTTCCAAAAGCTCCTCTTCCACCAGCGAGCCACCGATTTCATACCCCATCTGTTTGAAGAATGTAAACGCCATTCCTCCGCCGATAATTAGTTTGTCTACGCTATCAATTAGCTGATCAAGTGCCTCTAGTTTACCAGAGACTTTACTACCCCCAACAATTGCTACAAACGGACGTACCGGATTATTTAACATCTTACTAAAGAAATTCACCTCTTTTGCAAGCAAGAAGCCAGCCGCTTTACTCTCTTTTGTATAAAACTGCGTTATTGCATAGATAGATGCATGTTTTCTATGGCAGGCACCAAAGGCATCATTTATATAAATTTCACCAAAGTGGCTCAATTGTTTGGCAAATGCATCAGAATTTTCAGTCTCACCCGCATCAAATCGAAGGTTTTCCAACAGAAGAACATCGCCACCTTCCATAGTCTCAAAAATATCCATTGCACGCTTCGTAATTACCGCGCCCTCTTTAGAGTCATCAAAGTAGAGATTCTTCTTAATTTTTAAAAGTGTATCGAGACGCTTTGCCACTGCTTCAAGCGAGTGCTCAGGAGTAAACTCACCTGGCGTTGGACGCTCAAAGTGAGAAGCAAGTACAACCTTACAGCCATTATCGATACAGTAGCGAATCGTAGGTAGTGCTTTACGGATTCTTCTATCATCTGTTATATTTCCAAATTCATCTTTTGGTACATTAAAATCGCAACGGATAAAGACACTCTTTCCTGCAATATCCAAATCTTTAATTGTTCGCATTCACTCTCCCATTTTTTTCTAATTTTATCGCAAAAGGGCTAAAATAGTGCTCAAAATGGTACAATAACGTTTGGATTTACGCTAAAGGTTTTACCGAATGAAAAGTTTCGCTACATATGCTCTCTTTGGTGGTAGTTTTGACCCACCCCATGCCGGGCACCAAAAGATTGTAGATGCTGTCTTAAAACTTGATTGGATTGATGCAGTTATTATTTCACCTGCTTTTAAAAACCCTTTTAAAGAGCAATACAATGCGAGCCCATCACTTAGACTAGAGTGGTGTAAAACACTCTTTAAAGGCAGCGATAAAATTGTTAACAACTTCGAAATAGAACAAAACAGAGCCGTCTATACAATAGAAGCCTTCAATCACTTAAGTAAACTCTACAATATTCAAGCCATTGTCATTGGAGCAGACAATCTAAAAAGCATCCAGAAATGGAGAGATTTCGAAGCTCTAAACAGCAAAGTAAAATGGATAGTTATAAGTCGCCCAAATGAGCCACTCGAGACTTCTGCTTTAAGAGAGTTTTATGTGGTACCAATCGAGATTAATATAAGTTCAAGCGAAATTAGAAACGGTAAAAAACTGGACTTCGTAGATAGCGCAATCAAAAAACAAGTGCTAAAAGAGTATAATTTGTTAAAAAATTCGGAGTCTCAATGAGTATAGAGAGTAGAGTAGAAGATTTAGTAAAACTTTTAGATGAGAAAAAAGCAGAGAATATAGAGACATTTAATCTAGAAGATAGCGACTATATTGCAAAAGCTGTAATCTTGGCAAATTCGCTTGGCGGTAAACATACAGCAGCCCTTTATGACCATATTCGGCTTGCCTCAAAAAGTTTAGGAGAGAGCATCCTTATAGCTGATGAAACAGATGACTGGGTTGTTGTAGATTTAGGGGATATTCTTATTCACCTTATGACTCCTCAATACAGAATGCGCTACTCTATAGAGGAGTTCTTAAAAGAGTTAAAAGAGGGAAAGTTTAAAGCAGAATAATAGAACTTGGGAATTTTAGTAACACTTTTACTAAAAACTCCCAAAAAAAGAGCGATTTCTTATCCACATTTGAAGAACTTTTATCAAATATTTCACAGAAATTTCATTTTTTTCCAATCTTGCTTCCTTGTCTCAGAGAAATAGTACTATAATTTCTTGACTACCAATATGCACAAGGGGGAGGTGCTTCGGTGAAAAGATACAACAGGTGTTTACTGCCTATTTTTATTACACTTATTTTTTTATCAACATTTTTAAGTGCTACGGGTTTTAAAGAGCAAATCTCTTATACCCCTATTAAAGAGAAATCTCTTATGCATGGTATGCTTGCGGCAAGTGGCTCCAGACAGGCTGGAAAACTCTTAAAGATTTGGCTAAGCGAGTTTCATAAAATCTACCCAAGAGTAGAGAGCCGCAGTAGTTTTGAAGGTAGCAGCAGTGGTATCGAAGCCCTCTTAAATGGTCGCTCCAACATAGCAATAAGCAGCCGTCCTATCAGAGTAAAAGAGATCCAATCATTTAGAAGACTCAAAGGGTATGCCCCTACAGAACTAAAAGTCTCTCTTGGAGCAATTGCTATATATGTCAATAAGCTCAATCGCCTCGAGAGTATTACACTTAAAGAGTTAGATGCAATATTCTCAAAAGAGAAAAAAAGAGGGTACCCCAAAGAGATAAAGAGTTGGCAAGATTTAGGGGTAGAGAAAAACAGCTCCATCGCAATCTACCTACTCAATCAAAACTCCGGAATCAGAGAGTACTTTCAAAAAAAGGTTATGCTTGACGGAGAGTATAAAGAGCTCAATGCAAGCTCAGAGTTTAGCACTACAGAAGAGCTAACAGCCCATGTAGCAGAGCACAACACTAGTATAACTTTTGGAAACATTGGAATAGAAAACCTCAAAGTAAAGAGTCTCAAAGTTGCACAAAAGAGCCTCTTTCCATCATATGCACCATCTATAGATAATATAGTAAACGGTAGATATCCGCTAACAAGATACTACTATCTCTATTTCGACATATCAGAAAACAGAACGCTCCCGCCTCTTCTTTATGAGTTTACACGATATATTCTCTCAAGCGACGGACAAAAAAGTGTCTATAAGATCGATGGAATTGCACTCGACCCACAGACAATTGGCTCCCAACTCTCTAAACTTCATAGCGAAGAGTAAATGGGCTACAAAATTTTAGCGAGGATTATGCAATAGAAATCGCAAGAGATGCATTATCCGAGTTTAACAAAAAGGAGACCTCTATATGAAAAAGACGAAAACAAAACTCTTTCATAAGCTAAGTGTAAAGTCAAAATTCCTAATGATTATCTTGGGAGTTGCAGTTATCTGTATCTCAGTAATTGGGTACCAGGGTTTAGATTACGGTAAAAGCTCCCTGACAAAAAGCATGTATGACCACTTAACTTCTATCAAAACTGCTCGTGCGCAGCAGACAGAAAATTACTTTAACGATACAAACAGCCTTCTTAAAACGCTTGTTTCTGAATATGCAATTGTAGATGCGATGAAAGAGTTCTCCGCTGGATTCTCTCTGCTTGATAGCTACAAAGTAGAACTGAGTAAAGATTATAAAAAGATATTCAACTTCTATTACGAAAAAGAGCTTATTCCAGCGCTAAATAAAGTAAGTGCCACAGAGTTTGGCTACAGCACCCTGGTTCCAAAAAAAGAGAGCGTCGAATATCTGCAGCTACACTATATTGTCAATAATGCAGCAAGAGAGGGTAAAAAGTATCTTCTAGATGATGCCAATGATGGAAGCTACTATAGCCAAGTGCACAAAAAATTCAATCCGGTTTTGCGAAAAATTGTAGAGAATCAAGACTTTAGTGATCTCTTTTTAATCAATGCAAAGAGCAGACAAATCGTCTACTCATCCAATAAACATATAGACTTTGCTACTAGCCTTTTAGATGGACCATACAAAGACTCCCCCCTTGCAAAGCTCGCTCACGACATTATCCAAAAACCTCAGCAAGGGCGTGTATATATAAGCGATTTTGCCAAATATGTACCTGCTATGAACCAGCCGCGAGCCTTTCTTGCAATACCGATATATCAAAAACATGAATTTTTAGGAATACTCGCCATTGCAATCTCTAACAAAAAACTCAACAAAATTACTACCGGAGATAGAGAGTGGGAAAAAGCAGGACTAGGAAAAAGTGGCGAAGTCTATATAATAGGCAACGACAACAAAATGCGAACTGAGTCTAGAGAGTTAATTCAAAACCCCAAAAAGTACCTGCAAGAGCTCAACAATACAAAAGAAGATCCTAAAATAGTTGCAACTATTGCAAAAACAAAAAGTACAGTACTTGCACAGAAAATCCACAGTAAATCTGCAAAGCTGGCACTCAAAGGGGAAAGCGGCACAATAGTAGACAGAAACTGCCTAGGGGTAAAAGTTTTAAGCTCTTATGAACCACTGAATATTGACGGTTTAAATTGGGCTATACTTGCACAAAAGAGCATAAAAGAGGCAGAGGCACCAATTAGGGAGCTTCAAAATGCGCTTCTGGTCTCTGCTACAATTTTGGCTACACTCATTACCTTCTACGCAATCTGGATAGCATATAGCTTTTTGTCTCCTGTAAATAGAATGGTAAAAGGAGTAAAGAGTGTAATCTTTAAAGACTCTAGAGAGAAAATTAACTTAAATCGGGATGATGAGTTTGGGGAGCTTGCAGATAATATAGATATTATGATCGATAAACTTAGTGAGCAAGAGAAGAATCTCGAAGAGAAATCGAAAGAGAATGATGCACTTCTACTAAATATTCTACCAGAGCCTATTGTCAACAGGGTAAAAAATGGAGAGAAACATATTGCAGAGCGGGTCAATAATGTTGCTGTACTCTTCTCTGTGCTCAGAGGGTTTGACCAACTTGCCCTGCAAAAGGAGCCACAAGAGTCTATAGAGTTACTTAATGAACTTATAAACCAGTTCGACAAACTCAATGAGCAGTTTGGTATAGAAAAAATTACTACCATTGGTGACTCCTATATGTCGGCAAGCGGACTTATACAACCGCGACTTGACTACGCAAGAAGAGTATGTGAATGTGCTCTGAAAATGTTTGATGTTGTCGAAAACTTTAATGCAATCCATGCTTCAAATATACAACTCTCTATCGGGGTTGATGGCGGAGAGGTAATGTCCGGTATTGTCGGAGAGTATAAATATGTCTACGACATATGGGGAGAGCCAGTCAATAATGCAAACAGAATTTCCCAAGAGGCACACCCAGGAACACTACGTGTGAGTCTTGCAATCTATAAACAGCTTATTGATCAAGAGAAGTATAAACAATGCAGCGATGGGACAATTGAGTCATACGCGATTGCAGCGCAGAGTATAAAGAGTTAAGAATGGGGGAGATACTAGCAACACTACCTGTAGAGTGGAGAACATGGGGGATACTTATTGTTTTTGGTCTGCCATTGGCAATTATAATTGCAGGTGAACTACTGCACTATCTACAGAAGCGCGACTCAGAGTTTACCTCTATAGTCTACAATATTCGCAATATTCTTCTCCCAAACCTTGCGCTCTATCTTATTTTAAGCAAAATTATTAAGCTCGGCAGTGACTCTCTTCTACTTAAAATTTCTGCTACATCCTTTTGGCTTGTACTGATATACTCATCCCTAAAGTTTGTCAATACAGTTGTCTTTTCAGAGGTTTTACCAGAAAATGTACGTAGCAGAATACCAAAGCTGCTGGTAGATTTTACCCGTACCTTTTTAATTCTGCTCGGTGCAGCCATAATTGCCTCGACAGTATGGGGTGCAGACCTTGGAAGACTGCTTGCAGCCTTAGGTGTCGGTTCAGTTGTTTTAGGTTTGGCACTTCAGGATGTTTTAGGCGGTCTATTCTCCGGTTTGGCACTACTATCATCAAAACCCTTCAGTGTTGGAGACTGGATACAAATAGGAGAAGTTACCGGACAAGTAAAAAATATCGATTGGCGAGCAGTAACACTAGAAGATTTTAATGAAGATACCATCATTGTGCCAAATGCAGTAATCGCCAAAGAGCGCTTTAAAAACTACTCAAGACCCACACCAATCCATAGAGAAGAGGTAGGGTTTGATATCTCTTTTGATGACGCCCCAACAAAGGTAAAGCAAGTGCTTTTAGAGACCGCCTACGACACAAAAGGTATCCTTAGAGAGCCAGCGCCTCACGTTGCGCTTATCTCCTATGATGAGTTCTCTATCCACTATAAGATTCGCTACTTTATAAATGACTACTCTAAAGTGGCTGCTATTCATAATGATTTTATCAGCAAGGTGTGGTATGCAAATAAAAGATACGGTATCACTTTCCCAACCAGAGCACATGAAGTCTTTAACTTCGATGGACTTGCCATGCAAGAGCAACCTGCATCTGCCAAAGAGATTAAACAACTGCTTAAAGAGTCTCAGATCCTTTCAGTCAGTAACGAAGAGCTACTGGAGCTCTCAAACCAGTGTAAAATAGAGGAGTTTGGCGTTGGAGAGTGTATACTCAAACGTGGTGTGCTTACAGACTATATCTATCTTATAACTGAGGGGATTGCAAGGGAGTATGTTGGCAATAAAAATGGATTCATACTTCACGAAAAGCATCTACGCTCTGGAGATATTTTCGGCTTAATCTCTCTTGTTAGACAAGAGCCAAGTATTGTAACAGTCTGCGCACTCTCTGATATTAAAGTTATCACAATCAAGATAGAAGCGATGCAAAAAATACTCCAGCACAACCCGGAAGTTGCACAAAATCTGGAGAATATGGCAAACCAACACGAATCAAAAGTCTCTAAGAGTATCTTTTCTCATAAGAGCAAAGATAGCGAAACACTATCTTTGCCGCTCTGATATATAAGCTTCAATTGCTGTTTTTTGGTCTTGACATGCGCTGCTTGCAAGTATCTGTTCTGCTCTGGCAGAGTAGTTTTGGCTTGTATCACCTCTCGCAAAAAAATCACCACTTACAGCATCGCTATGAGCAGAGATTACCTCGTATGCACAACTGTTCTTTGCCTGTTTAGTAACTACTACAGAGGTTCCACTCTGCTCCACCGAGCTTGTGTATTGATTGTTATACTTCATATACGCTTCCATTAAAAAGAGTTTATCAAAAGCTCGTGGGTTTTTGTTGGCTTTTAACTGTGCATCCATATAGCGGATATGATCTGCCAACTTGCTAGCATCCTCTTGTGTTTTTGCACTAATTGTCCAGGTAATACTTTTTCTTGCTGCATCTTTTGTTGGTGCAGGTGTCATACTGCTCCCATCCTCGGTATAGTTTGCATGGTTAGTGCGCAAATAAGGGATATTCGATCCCGCACCTTCATCACCACCCTGACTACTTCCACCTCCTCCACAGGCACTCAAAAGTAGTGCTGCTGTAGCTGTTAAAAACAATTGTACCGTTCTCTTTTTTTGCATTATTTTCTCCTATTTAATTTTATAAAATGCGTCGTAATCATTTCGAATTCTTTCTGGCCACAATGAATGGATGTATTTTAATATATTGCCCCTATCTTTCTTGCTTAACTTCTCCTCAAAAGATGGCATCCACCCAGCATAGGCACTGCCATATGTCTTGGCACCTAAGCGAATAATTTTATCTAGTAACTGCGGACTATGGTGCCACGTATGTGCCGAACCATTAAGCGGTGGTGGCGGCAGCTTACCATTTGGCAATTTTTGCCTCCAATCCTTTACAGTACCTGCGCCACCTTTCCCATGGCATACCGTACAATTTTTATTAAAAAGCGCCTCACCAGCTGCAATATCCTCTTTATAAAACCAACTCTCACCAGCATTAGCAAACCCAATTAGCAAGAGTGGCAATAGTAACTTTTCCACCGCATCATACCTCCTTTTTTATTAATTTGACACCTAACATTTATCCATCTTCAACAGTAAACTGCCCCATCATTCCAGCATCTTCATGCTCTAAAATATGACAATGGTACATATAGGGGTTTTGAGAGTCTGTATAACCACTATGTTTTACAAGCAGGGTTACTCTCTCTCCCACTCCCAAGCGTACAGTGTCTTTATATCCTCTCTCCCAAGGCAAAACCTTTCGTTTGCTTCCATCTCTAGCAATTACTCTAAAATGCCCAGCATGCATATGAAAATTGTGGGTCATTCCCATCTTCATCATTCCCATCCCCATTGGGGCATTCTTTACCTCCCAAATCTCATACTCACCAACCTTTATACGCTCATCTACCCTTTTTGGATCCATGCGTTTTCTATTAATAAGTAGCCTTCCTGGACCTCTAGTTTCTAAGACAAATCTTCTCTTCTTTGCTACTTTCCGTAAATTAATAGTTTCAAGTGTTGTTAATTTAGAAGGAATAGCACTACGCACCTGTGCTCTTTTATTCACCCGAATCTCTAAAACTTTAGCACCACTCTCTCTATCAACCAGATAGAGCTTTTTAGCAAAAACTCTTCGTAAATCGACTACCACCTCTACTCTCTCTGCTGGACTTAACACAACACTACCAACACTCTCAGCCCGCTCTAAAAAGCTATTATCACTTGCTATTAATCTATTTTTTACACCCGCTACGGCAAAGTTATAGACCCTTGCATTCGAAGCATTTAGTAAACGAAGCCGCAATAGATTGGCTTCTACTTCAAGATAGGGAGCTACGGTTCCATTTACTAAAAGTGTATCACCATGGTAACCATGCATCACTGTCATCATATTTTTATTGTAGATAAAAGAGCCATCACTAGCAAAACTTCTATCCTGAATAACAAGTGGAATATCATCTACACCATAGCGTTTAGGAAGTGGGTGATTTAGCGACTCATCATCATCTATAAATATCATGCCACCAAGTCCCATTAATACATGCTCTGCTGTCTTTCCCATCATGTGTGGGTGATACCAGTTTGTACACGCCTTTTGGTTTACCTTGTAGCGTGCACTCCATTTAGTCCCAGGCTCAATTATCTGATGTACCCCACCATCCATAATAGCAGGAACATGCATACCGTGCCCATGCATTGTTGTCGCTTCACCAAGGTTGTTTTGCCAATTTAAAGAGACCTCTTCACCTTGCTTCAAGCGGATGGTTGGTCCCAAATAGTTACCATTTATTCCATAAGTTGGCGTATTAAGCCCACGAATAAACTCTCTATACCCCTCTTGAATATCAAAATCGTAATGGCGTACACCCCCACGTAGCTCCCCCTTTATCTCAGGTGGAATATGTAGTGGATTAAAAAAATTGTTAACTGCACCAAGGGTATTGCTACCCATCATTCCAGCACCCATGCCACTAGGTTCCATACCACGCTCACCCATCACTCCGCCCATCATGCCTCTGGCATAAAGTGCAGTCGCTCCAACAGCAGATAAACCTGCTGCATAGTAGAGAAATTTTCGTCTTGTCATTCTATATCCTTGTTACAAAACTTTCTGTTTTGTCGCAGTATAGCAAGAGTTTATGGAGTTAATATGTATGAAAGTCTAGTCTAAATATAGTCCTAACCCCAGGTTTGGATTGTACCTTTAAGTCTATGTTATACCTCTTGCAAATCTCCTGTACAATACTTAACCCTAAACCAAAACCTCCACTCTCATCTGTAGCTCTGTAGTATCTTTTAAATATATTTTTTATCTCTTTTTGCTCTATTCCGATACCGCTATCGGTAATTGTAAGGGTACCGCTTTTTAAAGTTATCTTAATACTCCCACCCTTCTTATTATACTTAATACTATTAGAGAGCAGATTAGAAAAGAGTCTCTTAAAATCATCTTTATCAATTTGAATAGCTGTAGAATCGAGCTTGCAAGATAGTGTAAGTCTTTTTTTACTTGCCAATAAAGAGAAGTAGCTCATTTGCTGCTCTATAAGCTCTTTCAATCCCACTAGATAAATAGTTCTAGACCCTCTATCTTCTAAGAAAATATAGGTTAAATCTTTATAGAGTTCACTAACCCTTTGCGCACTTATCTTTATACGCTCCAGGGTTTTAGGATTTTGTAAACTGCTCTCGTCTGTACACATCAGCAGTGCTGTAATTGGAGTATTAAGCTCATGTGTCGTATCTTTTACAAACCTATCTATCCTCTCGCGAGCCTCTTTTGTTGGTTTTAAAAGCAGTTTTATAAGATAATACCCCAAGAGAGCCAAAACAAAATATGCCAGCCAGAAAGCAGCGATATTTTTATATAAAATCGACTGCTTAAGGGCATTAAAGTTACTATCTTCCACAACAATAGTCCAAACCCCTAAATGCCCCAATGGACTGCTATCTTTAATAATCAAACCCTCATTATCGATTTTGTCACCATTTATTTTTTTGCCCTGTTTATCCAAAAGCATAAATTTGTAGTGACTCTTTTTGCTCATAATTACTGAGCAGTTAGGTGTTTCATTCTTCATCTGCAGATTAATAATATTTGTAGCTATCTGAAAGCTAAAATTTTTCATTTTAGCAATTGCCAAATTTCTATTTGAATCTATTTGAAACTTGTAATTTAGTGTAAAGATAATGAGCAGCAGTATAAAGGTTATCCCAAAATAGAGGAGTGCAAAGCGCCGCAAGAGACTCTTCTCTTCAACCCTCAAAGCGATACCCCATACCTTTGAGTGTAGTAAACAGGTCTTTCCCTAAGAGTTTGCGCAAATTCTTTATATAAGTGCGTATCGTTGCATAGGTTGGTGCCTCTTGCACCTCCCAAATATTAGAACTTAGCTCATCTAAAGAGAGAACCCTATTGCTGTTTTGTAGAAAATACTCTAATATCTGTGCCTCTTTTAACGGTAGCGTATACTCTTTATCTCCTATTTTTACTACTTTTAAGTCAAAATTATAAAGGGCTCCATTTTTAAATCGGTACTCACTTCTATCAATCTTATGCATTTTTGCGACATAATTTATGCGCACCTGCAACTCTTTTAACTCAAATGGCTTTTTTATATAGTCATCGCAGCCAATTTGAAATCCTCTCTCAACATCTTTCGCACTACTTAATGAAGTGATATAAATTGCAGGAGTTGTTACACTCGTTGATTTTAAGTATGTCAGAAGCTCGAAACCATTAAGATTTGGTACCCCAACATCAAGCAAAAGCAGATCAAAGCTCTTTTTCTCTATAAATTCCAAAGCTTCATAACCCTCATAAGCTACTGTAACACTATGCCCCTGCGCTAATAGAAACTCCTCTATAAGTTCGCTAAGAATTATATCGTCTTCTAGTAGCAGTATATTCATATACTATTAACTCTTCGCTTTCCCAATAGCACAGGAAACAAAACTTTTTGCTTTTGTACCAGCCTCTTCAAAAAAGCCTAGCTCTTCGTCTACCATAGGGTATCCAAGACTCTTTAAAAGTACGCGAAGCCGCTCTTCGTTAATATTCTCCTGAAATATTCGAACAACGCGTGGCATCTGCTCTAAGTCTACCTCTACTTCGCCAAACTCGGGTGCAAGCTTACTAATAAGCGTATTGGCACAGCCGCCACACTTAACATTTAATACTTTATACTCTTTCATAACAGACTCCTCAAACTCTATTTTACAATATCATACCATACC
The DNA here is from genome assembly GCA_024762845.1 of Nitratifractor sp. GTDB lineage: Bacteria > Campylobacterota > Campylobacteria > Campylobacterales > Sulfurovaceae > JAADEQ01. Next base: position 12,931 of record JANTGQ010000008.1, read on the forward strand.
TATATGTAGCCTCTATGGAGAAAGTTACAACTTATCGTAAAAAAGTAGAGAGCACCCCAATTAAGCCGCCAAATACACCACCCCATACCACAAGCCACTCCAAATGCTCTTTTATGAGACGTTCAATTAACTCTTTTACATGTTTTGGTCCAAGGTCGTTGAGTCGACTGGTGATTATAGTCTCTATCTTCCCTGTTAAGTCTTCGCTCACTGAAGAGTGCATAAGTGTAGCATTGAGCTGCTCTTTAAAGGTTCGGGAAGAGACGATAGATACAAGTGAACCTTTGAGTTTTTGGGTAAACTTCTCTCGTAGCATCTCTAAAGAGCTCTCGCCTCCAAACATAGTGATAAGCTGCCCAAATTTAGACTCCATCACACTCTCTTTAAGGGCATTAAATGCTGGGTCGAAATCGGCACGCTCTATTAGTGGTGTGAGCTCTATTTTACTCTCCTCTTCTCTAAAAAACTCCGCTATTCGCTCTTTGGTAAAAAATTGCTCCATAATCATACTCTTAATTGCACTCTTAAAACGCTCAAAATTAAGCTCTATTACACCTGAGCCATACAAAAACGGCACCTTATGAAAAAGCATAAAGATAGCTAGCTGGTTTGTCACCGCGCCAGAGAGTGCAAAAAGTCCACCATAGTAGAGGTAAGGGCTAAGAGACTCACCCGTAAAAAATGAAGCAACAACTGCTGCCACAGCAACTACATTAATAAAAAGTGACTTCAACGTGCATAGACCTTTTTAAGATACTCCATCTTCGCACCCATATTCAGAAGCGCCATATCAGCTAAAGTAAGTGCCATCATCGCTTCGCATACAACCACACCACGAATTGCCACACATGGGTCGTGCCGCCCCTGCAACTTATACGCTAACTCTTCGCCATCAGTATTGAGTGTCTTTTGCTCTTTAAAGATAGATGGCGTTGGCTTAAACCACACCTTTGCAGTAACTATATCGCCATTACTTACACCGCCTAAAACTCCACCACTATGATTACTTGCAAAACCCTCTTTTGTGATTGCATCATTATTTTCTGAGCCCATCACACGACACGCCTCTATACCATCGCCAATCTCTACCGCTTTTGCAGCATTAATCCCCATAAAAGCGGCAGAGAGTTGGCTGTCGAGCTTATGGTAGAGTGGCTCACCCAATCCAATAGGCACCCCAGTTGCTCTTACAAGTACTGCACCACCTACTGAGTCATGGCTCTTTTTAGCCTTGTTTACTGCCTCTATCTGTGCCGGCTCTATCTCTGGATCGAGCGCTTTTAATTTACTTTGAAGTGCAAAATCAAAGTCGTAATTTTTCGATTCTATACCTGCAACCTCAACAATACCAGCCGCTACCTGTACTCCAAGCTCTCTGAGCATCAACTTTGCAACAGCACCGCCTGCTACACGTGCTGCTGTCTCTCTGGCACTGCTTCTACCACCACCTCTATAATCTCGCAAGCCATATTTGTTCCAGTAGGTAAAATCTGCATGCCCCGGACGAAAAAGATCTTTAATGTTACTATAATCCCTGCTCTTTTGATCTTGGTTAAAGATAACCATCGCAATTGGAGTACCTGTGCTCTTGCCTTCAAAGGTACCAGAGAGTATTTCGACTCTATCAGACTCTTTTCGGGCTGTTGTTAAATCGCTCTGCCCCGGTTTTCGGCGATCGAGCTCACCTTGGATGTACGCTTCATCTATATCCAAGCCAGCTGGCACACCATCGACAATACACCCTATCGCTTTTCCGTGCGACTCTCCAAAGGTTGTAAGGCGAAACTTTAGACCAAATGTATTCATTTTGCTTCCTTCAGTTTCTGTAGTGCAATCTCTGCCGCATCTTGCTGAGCAGCTTTTTTACTCTTCCCTTTTGCTTTTGCTATCTCTTTGTTATCCAGAGTAACAGCAACTTCAAATGTCTTGTCATGGTCTGGTCCTGTAGTACCCAAAAGCGTGTATGTTGGGGTAACTCCATACTCAGCCTGAGTAAGCTCTTGTAGTGATGTTTTATAATCTTTACAGAGCGAATCAAGATCAATTTTAGGATAGCTCGATTCTAAAAGCTTAATACTAATATCTCTCGCTGTCACTAAACCAGCCTCAAGATAGATAGCTCCAGTAAGTGCTTCGAAAGCGTTAGAGAGAAGCGAGTTTTTGTTTCTTCCTCTATTGTTCTCCTCTGCCATCGATAAAAAGAGGTAACTTCCCAAATCTAACTCTTTAGCCAGCCTCGCAAAACCACCTTCGTTTACCAAAGAGGCACGAATTTTAGAGAGCGTCCCCTCATCACTCTGTGGAAAAATCTTATACAGATACTCCCCAACAATCAAATCCAATACTGCATCACCTAAAAACTCAAGCCGCTCATTATTGTAAGGCTTTTTATAACTTTTATGTGTTAAAGCCTCAATAATCAACTGCTTATTCTGAAAACTGTAGTTTATACGCTCTTCTAATTTCGATAAATCTTTCACTGCTCTAGCTCCTTTTTTCTCTTTTAGCTGCCTCGGTTGCTAAGTAGTCACAACGCTCATTCTCTGGGTGTCCATTGTGCCCTCTAACCCATGTAGCTTTTACGCTGTGCTCTTTTGCACTCTCTAAATACTCTCTCCAGAGATCTACATTTTTTACTTTTTTAAAATCTTTTTTTACCCAACCAGCTAACCACGAATTAATAGCATTTGCAACATAGCTGCTATCGGTTACAACCTCTACACTACAGGGCTCTTTTAAGAGTTTTATCCCTTCAATAACAGCTTGCAGCTCCATTCTATTATTCGTAGTTTCCGGTAAACTACCACTTATCTCTTTTCTGTGACCATTATACTCAAGTATTGTGCCCCAACCGCCAGGACCAGGGTTTCCTAGACTTGAACCATCACTGTAGAGAGTTACCACTTTGCTCTTTTGACTCTTCAATTGATACCTCGATTTTATAACTATAGACCTTGTGGCAGTTAGGGCAACGCAGAAATGACAGAGGAAAGCTATGTTTACAACTTTGACATATATAGATAAACGCCAACTCTCCACTCTCATTTTCTGCCGCCCTTGCAGATGCTAAAAAATCTACCGCAAAAAGAGCGCTTGAACCATTTGGTTTTGATTCAAGATACCCCTTTGTGAAGTAGAGCTGCTGCAAAGGAATATTTTTACTAATTATATCAAAATCGAGCATATTTACTTTTAATTTCCAAAGTATATCTATTAACTTTGTAAACTCTTCTGCTCTATAGTAGCTCCAGGCTCTTTTAGGGTTTAAAATAAAAAGCTCCCGCAGTGCCAAGGAGCTTTGACTCTCTTGGTAAATTGCCAATATCTGCTCAAACTTCCACTCCATAGGCTCAAAAGCGTGCTTTAACTCTAAAATTTCAAGTGCAATCTTCTCTTTCTCTACAGACTCACCCTGAGCCTCCAAAACTTCTAGTACCTCTTTTGCTTTTTCAAATTCATTAAGCTTCTCATATAGGTACTCCAGCTCATAGAGCACCTCTTTTTGGCGAGGGAAATTATGCAGTATCTCTCTATATATCTTCGTAGCCCGCTTCAAAAAGCCAGCTTTCTGGTAAGCAAGTGCCAAATGCGAAAGTATTGAGTTATCGTGTGTATGCCGTATAAGATATATGAATAGATCAATTGCGTTCGAATACTCTCCGCTTCTCTCATATGCTAGGGCAAGAAGAAAAAGAGGCTTTGCCATCCCTTTCTCGAACGGCATACTTTTTGTATCAAGCGCGCACTCTTTACTGTCAAAACTCTTTAAGAAGCGAATTAGCTCTTTACTTTTTTGCTCCTGCTTCCAAAGGCTATATGCATACGCAAGCACTGATATAGCAAATATCGTACCAAGCAGTAGTAAAATACTAACAATAGGATCATTATAGCTAGGGATAAGAGCTTCCACATGTTCTCCAAGAATTTAGTTGATAGATTATAACATAGAAGAAGTTACTATAAGGGCAAGAGCCTCCTACCCTTATAAAGAAGTTTTATAAAATTTCCTATTAGCTCTTAAAGAGTTTTCCCGCAATATCCATTAAACCACTCACACCACCAACTTTTTCTAAAAGATCACCTGCTAAAGAGCTGTCTTCATTAGTTGCCTGATCTACAAGGTTTGGGAGCGCTTCTGACAAAGAGTTTTTAGCTGTCTCTACATCTACACCTAAATTTTGTGCAAACTCTTCAATTTTGTCGCTTCCTAAAAGCTCCTCTGTAGCATCTGGGTCAATTGCCTTATTTTCACCGCTACCAATCCAGCTAGCAACAACATCACCTAAATCTCCGTTTGAGAGATTTCCAACGATAGAACTTAAATCTAAACCACCATCTTTAGAACCAAGCAGAGAACCCAAAGCACTAGAGATAAGATCTCCGCTTAAGCCACTTGTACTCTCTTGAGAATCATTCTGAATCATACTTGCACCAACTTTTAATAAATCACCTAAATCCATTCTACTGCTCCTTAATTTTTTTAACACCCAATTATAACACAAAAAGTTAATTTGAGGTATAATCATTTCATGATTGAAGAAGCTTCTATTGAACGATTAAAAACATCCATCGATATTGTTGATGTCATAGGCAACTACTTAGAACTCAAAAAGAGTGGCGCAAACTTTAAGGCAAACTGTCCATTTCACGGAGAGAAGACCCCAAGTTTTGTCGTAAGTCCACAAAAGCAGATATTCCACTGCTTTGGCTGTGGTGCAGGTGGAGATGCGATAAAGTTTGTTATGGATATCGAAAAACTGAGCTACCCAGAAGCGATAGAGAAGCTTGCAAGCAACTACAATATACCCCTTAGCTATACAAGAGGAGAAAACAACTCTGGTGATGAGCGACGAATACTTGAATTAATGGAGAGATTCTATAAAGAGAACCTTGC
>JANTGQ010000009.1 GCA_024762845.1 Nitratifractor sp.
ATCTCTATAATTTGCGAAAGTTTTATAACTTCAGGGTCCCACAGAACTTTGGCTTTGTTATTGCTGTAGTTTATAGTCGCTTCTATTACGCCATCGCTTTGGTGTAGAACCTTTTCATTAAGCCATACACACGCAGAGCAGTGGATTCCCTCGATAATTAAGTTAACCTCTTTAAATCCCTCTGGCGTATCTTTAACATACTTTTTATGGAAACCCTCTAAATCAAAACGCTCTAAGTCGTCATTAATGTTGGTGTTCGCTGGCTCTAACGTATTGTTTCCAAGCTTTTCATAAAAGCTATCCAAACCTTTTGAGTTAAGAAGATGATACACCCCCTCACACCCTTTACAGCAAAAGTAGAGAGTCTTATCACCCTCTTGCTCTTTTATCATAACAGATTCATCAAACTCCAGCCCACAGTGAGTACAAGAAACTTTAGCCAATATTTGCCTTTAACTCAAATTATGCAATAGAATCTGAGTTTAATATTTTTATAATTTTATCCAAAAAGTGCAAAAAGTAAAGTTATAGTTTATGAAGCAGTACAGTAAAGTAAAACTGTTTTACTGCAAAAATTATTGAACCCCGGTTTAAGGGCATCTCTAACAAATTACCCTTCTTTTAGCATTTTCCTGAAAGAATTAAATCTGTAGCACTAATAACATATGGATTCCCTTTGTTACTCTTATTATATGCAACATAAAGTGATCTATCCATTGTAACCCCTTTTATTGTAGCTCTAAAGAGTTTTTTGTTTGTTACATCTTGTGCAATTGCATATTTTGAGATTACAGAGACTGTAGGACGCTCTAAATTCTGTTTACTTCGAAGTACACTGTTTAAAAGTGCCGTTGGGTTGCCAACCTCTGAAATAATATTAAAATCTTTACAAGTTACACCAAGATCTTGGAATGTCTCTTGCACAATTTTTCGCGTATGACTCCCCTGCTCTCTACAGACCCAGTCAAAACCATACAAGTCCTCCATATTAACCACTCTTGGCAGCGGTGTATTACTAAAAAGAACCAACTCATCATCGAGCCATTTACGATATATTAAATTCTCATCAAATATTGGTGCCTCTATTAGTCCTAATTCAATAGAGCGATCTTTTATCTTTTCAACAATACTGTGACTCACCTCTATTGTCAACTTAACATCGTTTTGAATAACATCTTTTAAATCGCGTAGGCACTCACCGGGGATAATATAGTTTCCAATCGTAAACGATGCCCCCAAATTAAATGTTATATCTTTATTTAAAATCTTCAGTATCTTATTCTCTGCCTGTATAACTGACTGCTCTAACTCTATTGCAACTGCATAGAGCTCTTCTCCTGAAGAGGTAAGTTTAATACCACTCTTTTTTCTATCTACAAGCTTTGTATCAAGGTACTTTTCTAGATATTTTATCTGTTGTGTAACTGCTGGTTGCGATACACCAAGTTTTGATGAAGCTTTCGAAAAGCTCCTCTCTCTTACTACCACTAAAAATGTCTCTAATTTCGAAAAATCTTTTAACACATCTGCCCCTTTAGCTTTTTTGCCACCATTATATTATAGAAAGAAAATATTATTTTTACTCACTATAGTGCTATTTATATTATATTTATATGGTAACATTAATATTTATAATAATTACTTATTAAGCTTAACAAGTGCTAAAATAATTAAAAATTATATAAAAAAGAAACATCTTGTAGTACAATTATGCACATAAGGCATTGCAGTGTATCTCTAGCTGTCGAATAACCCAAATTTAACTATAGAAAATGTATAATATTTATTAAAACATAAATCCTAAGTTTAACCGGGCTTATGCATTAGAGCTTGCAGAACTCTACATAAACACCCATAGACCAGGCGTTTGGTAGATTTCAAGCAATTCTAACGCGAAATCTGGGTTAACGAAAGGTACAAGGCGTCAAGATGTTAGATGAGCTCAACAGCACCCAGAGAGAGGCTGCAACACATATAGATGGACCACTCCTAATACTAGCAGGTGCAGGCAGCGGAAAGACCAAAACATTAACAACGCGCCTCGCTTACCTTATTGGCGAAATTGGTATAGACCCACTGAACACACTTACTCTGACCTTTACAAACAAAGCCGCAAGCGAAATGCGCTCTCGTGCACTGCGATTAATAGATAGTGGTGTAAATGCAATGCCTCTGCTTAGCACCTTTCATAAGTTTGGCTTACTATTTTTAAAATTACATATAAGTAGAATAAATAGAAAAAACACTTTTAATATAATAGATAGTGATGACCAGAAGAGAATGGTTAAAAATATCTGCAAAGATTTAAAGATAGATCTACCAACCTCTTTTTTAACGCATGAAATCTCTAAATATAAAAATATTCTACTAGATCCACAAGATGCTGTAGAGAAAGCGGAACTTAGCGACTATAAAAAAGCTGCCAAAGTCTATGTGGAGTATCAGGCAAAACTACTGGCAAATAATCTTGTTGATTTCGACGACCTATTAGCACTAACTTACAAAATACTGCTTGAAAATGACGACCTTCGTAAAGAGACCAGTCAACGCTACCAGTATATAATGGTAGATGAGTATCAAGATACTAATGAGCTTCAGTATCAACTACTAAGACTACTTGCAAGCGAGCACAATAATCTCTGTGTAGTAGGCGATGACGACCAGAGTATATATGGCTGGAGGGGTGCAAATATACGCAATATCTTGGAGTTTCATACCAATTTCGAGAATGTCAAAGTTGTAAAGCTAGAGACAAACTACCGTTCTACACAAGAGATTCTCGATGCTGCTAATACACTAATAGAGCACAACCGCAAAAGACTCGGAAAGAAGCTTGTAAGCCATAAAGGATCAGGCGACACCGTAAAGGTTATACACTCTATAGATGAAGTCTACGAAGCCAACGCAATAGCACAGGAGATTAAAGAGCTCATTGCAAAAGGTGTTGATCCCAGCGAAATTGCTGTTTTATACCGTATAAATGCACTCTCACGTTCACTCGAAGAGGGTTTTACTAAAGCGGGCTTGGCATTTAAACTTATTGGAGGTATACGTTTCTACGAACGTGCCGAGATTAAAGATATTATCAGTTATCTGCGAGTAATCAGCAATAGTGATGACGACTTCTCCCTTTTACGTATTATTAACAAACCAAAACGGGGCATTGGAAAAACAAGCCTCGAGAAGATAATAAACTATGCAAAAGAGCAAAAGTTGTCTATTTTCCAAGCGCTTAGTGGTGCTACAGATACAGAGCTTGCCACAATTCTTAGCAAAAAAGCAGTTCTATCTATTCGCAAGTTTATAGAGACAATAGTTCTGCTTCAAGAAGAGAAAGAGGAGTTGGCAGAGCTCATAAACCTCTTCGATATTCACACAGGACTTCGAGAGTACTACAACGCCATGATAGATGGTTTTGAAAGAGTCCTCAATATAGATGAATTTTTCGGATACTTTCGAGACGCTATTATTAACGACCCAGAGATTACGTTAGAGAAGTTCTTAGCCGATATCACCCTGCAAAGCGACCAAGACCAGGTAGAAGAGAATGCAATAAATATCATGAGCGTCCACGCCTCCAAAGGGCTCGAGTTCGAACACCTCTACATAATAGGATTAGAGGAGGAGTTCTTCCCACTCCTTGGCGAAACCACCGACATCGAAGAGGAGCGCCGTCTCGCCTATGTTGCCTTTACCAGAGCTAAAAACAGTCTGACGCTCTGTTATATCGACAGCCGATTCTACAGAGGAAAAAGAAAAAATGTTCAAAAGAGCCGATTTTTAGGGGAGTCTGGAGTAATTAAAAACACTTCCCTAAAACTGAGCAAAAGTGCAGACTATAAAAAAGGTGACCTAGTCAAACACAAAGTTTTTGGTATCGGGCGTGTACAAGAGGTAAGTAAAAGCGGCAAAGAGTACAAACTAAAAATCAACTTTGGCGGGAATAAAAAAGATATTCTATCCTCTTTTGTAGAACCAGTATAAGAGGCGAAAATATTCATGAATAGACTCTTTGTAGTAAATAAACCTATTTTTGTCTCTTCAAACAACTATATGTATCATATTAAACGAAAATATGGTACTAAAAAAGTAGGATTCTCAGGCACACTCGACCCCTTTGCAACAGGCTGCCTTATTGTGGCAACAGGTACCTTTACCAAACTTTTTCAGTATCTTAATAAAACCCCAAAAAGCTACCGTGCTACAATGTGGCTTGGTGTAGAGTCTGCAAGTTTAGATATAGAGAATGTACTCTCAATAGAAGATACTGACCCTATAGAGCTAAAAGATATTCAGAGAGCCCTACAAGAGTTACATGGTTCACTCTCGTACCTTCCTCCTAAATACTCTGCAAAAAAGATAAATGGGCAAAAAGCCTATAATTTAGCAAGAGAGAATAAGGAAGTGGCACTAAAAACAATCGTGTCTACAATATACTCTGTTAAACTACTGCACTACACCCACCCCTATATTACATTCGAAATAAGTGTAAGCGAAGGAGCATATATACGCTCAATTGCGCAAGTTATCGCTCAAAAACTTGGAGTAAAAGCAACCTTAAGCTCGCTACATCGCATAAATGAGGGTCAGTTTAGCTATAGTAACGAAGAGCCACTAAACCCCTATAGTCATCTAAAAATAGAGAAAAACAATTTTCTTCTAGATGATACTATATTAGAGCTTGGTCAAAAACTAAAGCCAGAAAATTTTAGTAAGCACAGACCAGGAACCTACCTTGTGGAATCAGAAAATTTCTACTCTGTTATCGAAATTATTGGCTCAGAGGTAAAATATCGACTCAACAGACTACCCAAACACTATAGATAAGGATGTAATAAAATGCAGGCAAAATCTTACGCTAAAGTAAATGTTTTTTTAAAAATTACCGGTACAAAAGAGTTTAATAACACTCGATACCACACTCTTAACTCTCGATTTATCTTAGTAGAAAACCTCTATGATACCATAGGGTTTGTGCCTGCAAAATGCGATAGCTTTACTGTAGAAGGTATAGATGGTGTAGATACAAAAGATAATATTATCTACAAGGCATATAAAGCACTAAACAGCCACATAGGAGACTTAGATATTTTGGAGTACTTCTATAACCATAAGGTTGTTGTTAAAAAAAATATCCCCATGGGTGCTGGTTTAGGTGGTGGTAGTGCTAATGCAGCTACTTTTATCAATATGGTCAAAAGCGCTTGTAGCTTGCAGGCCACTACAGAAGAACTAGCAAAAATAGGTGCTACGCTAGGTGCAGATGTGCCATTTTTTATATACGGCTATAAAAGTGCAAATGTAAGTGGCTTTGGTGAAGTTATAGAAGAGTTCAAAGAAGATCCACTAACACTAGAAATAGAGACTCCACCAATAGCTTGCCATACAGGTAGAGTTTATGGCTCTTACGACAATAGATACCTAGAGAAGTGTGACCCAAATAGCGGTGTCACACTCATGTTACAAAAGTCATCGGATATTCTCAAACATTTCACACAGCCCGAAGAGTTAAACGACCTCTACCTCCCTGCACTTGACATCTATCCTGATCTAAAGGGATATGCAAGAGAGGGAAATTACTTTAGTGGTAGCGGAAGCTCTTTCTTTAGAGTAGTGTAAGAGTTTTTAAAGAGAATAAAATCTTAAAAAACTATTATTTCTAAATTACGCTATAATTTCATAAAAACTGGACAAATATATGGCAATAAATTTAATTGCACAAAATAAAAAAGCAAGACACGAATATGAGATATTAGAAAAATTTGAAGCTGGTATTGTACTGCAAGGTAGCGAAGTAAAAGCTTTGCGCGCAAGACGCTCTAACCTAAACGACGCATACTGCCGTTTTATAAAAGGTGAGCTCCACTTAGTAAATGCACATATAGCGCATCTCGAAACAGCCAACAGACACTTTACGAAAGATGAAAGAGCACCAAGAAAACTCTTGCTACACAAAAAACAGTTAGAAAAAATCTTTAGCAAAAGTGCCAAAGAGGGCTTAACAATTGTACCGTTATCTATATACTTTAACGAAAGAAACCTTGCAAAAGTCTCTATTGCATTGGCAAAAGGAAAACAGCTCCACGATAAACGAGAAACACTAAAACGCAGAACAATGGAGCGAGAAGCCCAAAAGGCTATGAAAAACAGAAGTTACTAAATGTTATAAATAATAGTTACGAAGAAGGCATTAAACCCGAATTATGTAATATCAATTTCTAAAAGCCAAAGAAGAGTGGCTTATTCTAATCCCTACGACTTAGTTCTTGGCAGAGTTTTACAAAATATTTTGCATTCTCTACAGGAACATCAGGCAATATACCGTGCCCCAAATTAAAGATATGTCGACCATCTTTCATAGTCTCAGCAAGTGAGCTTACACATGCTTTTGTTGCCTCTTTCGAGTAGAGACGACATGGTTCCATATTTCCTTGCAGAACATATTTTTCGCCTAGTTTCTCTTTTGCAAGTGCCATTGGTGTACCCCAATCTACACCAAATACATCAAAGTTTCCATATACTAAACCCTGTTCCACAAATGCTGCAACACCTTTTGGGAACATAATAATAGGAATATGCGGATATTTAGCTTTAATGTAATCTGCAATTTCTACCATATATTTCCAGCTAAATTCATCATATTTACTAGGTTCGATTGCCGCTGCCCAACTATCGAAAATTTGAACAACATCTACACCAGCTTCTATCTGAGACTCTAGGTAGTATTTAACAATTTCTGTGACTTTTGCTAAGATATTGTGTAAAAGTTCTGGGTTTGTATACATCATCTTTTTACAGATATTGTACGTTTTCGTTCCCTGTCCCTCTATCATATATGTAGCAAGTGTCCATGGTGCACCTGTAAACCCTATAAGCGCTTTATCGTCTGCAAGCTGCTCTCTTACAATTTTAATAGTTTCATAGACATAGGTTAATCTATCTGCAGCCTCTTTACCACCAAGCAATCTATCTAAATCTTCCTGGCTCTTTATTGGGTCGCTAAACTTAGGACCTTCGCCCTTTACAAAGCTTAAATCCATACCCATCTCATCAGGAATAACCAAAATATCGCTAAACATTATTGCCGCATCCACACCTACAATATCAACTGGTTGTAGTGTAACCTCTGCTGCCATTGTTGGGTTATGACAAAGGTTTAAAAAATCACCAGCTTTAGCACGAACAGCCATATACTCTGGCAAATATCTACCAGCCTGACGCATCATCCAAACTGGTGTGTAGGGTGTCTCTTTACCTAAACAGGCATCTACAAAAATTTTACTCATGACTATTATGTCCTTTATGCATAAAATATAAAGCTAATGAAAGAGAGAGTATTGCACCTGAGAAATAGAGCATCTCTAAAGCACCTGTGTACTCTGTATGTAATACTTTTTTAAAGAAGCTTACAATTAAAACCATTATAATAACTTTTGCAAGTTTATCTTTTAACTCATCTAACGAGTGAATCTCCAATATTTTAGAAGAGCTGCTCTTTTCAGCAATATCAATTTTAGAGATAAAGAGTTCATACAAACCAAAGCTAAAGAGAAACATAACTATCGCCATCAAATATAGGTCTATTGCGCCAATTAAATCACCAACTATCTTTTCATGAAAGCTCTCTGGGTGTAGAGACTGAACATAGACACCATATACATCAACAGCAACATGCCATATATCTGTACTTGCAACAATAAAAAGAGCAATCCCTCCAATCATACTAAAAATAACAGCTAATAGTACAATAAAACGTGAGTTCCATAAAACTGACTCGAAAATATTTTCTATAAACTTCACTAAATCTCCTCCATCTCAATCCACTTTTGTGCAATTCTTACAGCATTTGTCGCTGCTCCAACACGTACTTGGTCTGCCACTACCCACATATGCAAAATATTCTCTGCAAAAATATCTTTTCTTATACGGCCTACAAAAGTTATATCTGTATCGGTTGCAGTTACAGGCATTGGGTAGATACCCTCTGCTAAGTTATCCATCACCTCTACATCTTCAAAACTATTTAATGCAGCTCTTGATTTTTCTACATCTACAACTACGCTCTCTTCAAATGTAACAGTTACTGCTTCGCTATGGCTCCTTAAAACAGGTACCCTAACACATGTAGCACTTACAGGTATATCTGCGCCCATAATCTTTGCAGTTTCGTTTGTCATCTTCATCTCTTCTTTTGTGTAGTCGTTCTCGAGCGCTTTATCGATTTGTGGAATAACATTAAGAGCTACTTGGTGAGCAAACGCTTTATGCTCACTTTGATCGAGTTTAAATGCAAAGAAGTCCTGCATCTGTCGAACTAACTCCTCCATACCACTCTTACCTGCACCACTTGTTGCCTGATAAGTACTGACATCTACTCTTTTAATCGAGCCATAGAGGTCATAAAGTGGCTTTAGAGCTAATACCATCTGAATAGTTGAACAGTTTGGATTTGCTATAATACCGGTCTCTCTCCAACTAGCTATATCTTGTGGGTTAACTTCTGGCACTACAAGTGGAACTTCAGGATCCATTCTAAAATGGCTTGTATTATCAATAACAACTGCTCCAGACTCTACCGCATATTTTGCATATTTAGCCGAAATAGAACCACCTGCACTAAAGAAAGCGATATCAATATCTCTACCTTCAAATACCTCTTCTGTCAGCTCTTCTACACGGTACTCTTTACCTTTAAACTCTATCATCTCCCCCGCACTTCTCGCACTTGCAAGTGGTAACAGCTCTCCTACCGGAAAATTTTGCTCTTCTAATATTCTAAATAACTCTTCACCAACCGCGCCAGTAGCACCAGCTACTGCTACATTATATAACCTACTCATCACTGTTTCCCTCTTCTGTATTACTCTCTTCTTCATCTTTAGGGCACTTTGCTACACTAACAACAGTGTCTGAACCCTCTACCCTAACCATACGAACACCACTAGTATTACGTCCGGCTTTTCGTATTGTCTGCATATCTACACGTATCATTTTTCCAACACTTGTTAAACTCATTAAGTCTTTATCATCTTCTACAATTACTACGCCTATTAAGTCACCAGTTTTAGATGTTAACTTCATTGCAATCACACCTTTACCAGCTCGAGACTGCTCTCTATACTCACTTGCTGTTGTTCGTTTTGCCAAACCTTTTTGGCTTACAACCAGCATCTCTTCCTCTTCGTCTTTAATCGCATTTGCCGCACAAACACTATCGCCTTCAATCTTAAACTTAATACCCGCTACACCTCGACCAATACGACCAATCTCACGAACATCATCAACTTTAAATCGAATACACTGCCCTTTACGCGTAGCAATAAAGAACCATTTTGTCTCCTGGTCGCTAATTTTAGCCGTAATAATTTCATCATCTTCATCAAGATTAATCGCACGTACACCATTTGCTCTAATGTTAGAGTATTCGCTAAGTTTCGTTCTTTTTACAATACCATTTTTAGTAAAGAATACCAACGATTTACTCTCATCAAAATCTGTTGTAGGTATAATCGCTTTAATCTTCTCATCCTGCTGCAGATTTATCAGGTTCACAACAGCTTTCCCTTTTGCAGTTCTGCTACCCTCTGGTATCTTATAAACCTTTAACCAGTAGAGCTGCCCTCTATCTGTTACAAACATCAGTGTATCGTGTGTACTAGAGGTAAAGAAGCGCTCTATAAAGTCATCTTCGTACGTCGTTACGGCAGTCTTGCCTTTTCCGCCACGATTTTGTTTTTCATACTGCTTCAGTGCTACACGTTTAATGTAACCTCTGTGTGTAATTGTTACAACCATTGGCTCATTTGGTATTAGATCTTCTACATCAATATCGTCATAATCTTCTACTATCTCTGTTCGGCGCTTAGAGCTATAGTTCTCGCCAATCTCTAAAAGCTCCTCTTTAATAATTTCGTTTATCTTCTCTTCGCTTTTTAAGATACCTTGTAGTTTCTCGATAAGCTCTAAAAGCTCTTTGAGTTCACTCTCAATCTTCTCTATCTCTAAGCCTGTTAAGCGGCGAAGTCTCATCTCGAGTATTGCTCTAGCTTGTACTTCCGATAGACTAAAGCGATTCATTAGGTTAGCTCTTGCCTCTTCGTCATTTGCACTTGCACGGATAATTCGAATAACTTCATCAATGTTATCAACTGCAATTTTAAGACCCTCTAAGATATGTGCTCTTGCACGCGCTTTTTCAAGTTCAAAGATTGTCCTTCTAATAATGACAGTTCTTCTATGTTTTAAGAATATCTCCAATGTTTGCGGTAAAGTTAGAACTTTTGGCTCTTTATTTACAATAGCAAGCATTATAATCCCAAAAGTGACCTGCATCTGTGTAGACTTATAGAGGTTATTCAAAATAATATCACTCATCGCATCGCGTTTTAGCTCAATTACAACACGGATTCCCTCTCTGTCACTCTCGTCTCGTATTTCGCTAATTCCTTCTATATGTTTATCTCTAACCAAAGCTGCAATATTCTCGATTAGTTTCGACTTATTTACCTGATATGGCAACTCATCGATAACAATAACTTCTCTACTTCGTTTTTGCTCTATATGCGTCTTTGCTCTAACTTTAATTCTTCCGCGCCCCGTAGTATAGGCATCAACAATACCTTTTTTCCCAAAAATAATACCACCAGTCGGGAAATCTGGTCCTTCAATGTGGCTAATAAGCTCTTCTATGCTGATTGAACTATTATTAAGATACGCCAAAAGAGCATTAATAAGTTCATCTAATCTATGCGGTGGAATATTTGTAGCCATACCAACAGCAATTCCAGAAGAGCCATTTAAAAGCAAGTTTGGCACTCTACTTGGTAGAACTTCTGGCTCTTTTAAGCTGTCGTCATAGTTTGGAATATAATCTACAGTATCTTTATCAATGTCACGCAAGAGCTCTTCGGCAATTTTTGTCATTCTAGCCTCTGTATAACGCATTGCAGCTGCGTTATCACCATCGATAGATCCAAAGTTTCCTTGCCCGTCAATAAGTGGAGCACGCATAGAGAACTCTTGTGCCATTCTAACAAGTGCATCATATACAGCATTGTCGCCGTGTGGGTGGTACTTACCTATAACATCACCAACAATTCTTGCAGACTTTTTATAGCTTGCACGGTGTGTTAAGTTTAGTTCATTCATTGCGTAGAGAATTCTACGGTGAACAGGTTTTAAACCATCTCTCGCATCTGGTAAGGCACGACCAACAATAACGCTCATAGAGTAGTCAAGGTAACTCCCCCGAATACTCTCTTCTATATTGATATCTTCGACTAAATTACTCTCAAACAAGTCACTCATATACTGCCCTTCTAGTAACTAAAATAGCAGATATTATATCGAAAATTACTTAAGGGCATTTCTAATAACCCTAGATACTCATAACATCACAAGCTTTGCTCACAGACAAAGCACTCTTTTAAAGTTTGAGTATAAAATCACAAAAGATAAAAACGCATTTATAAAAGCTAGTAATGCCCAAAGAGGTGGATTTTGCAAACGCAATCTTGCACAAGATATTTCCTTCATCTTAGCCGGCTAGGATTTGAAAATCTCTTGCACAATCTGACATTTGCAAAACCGATTATGAACATCTAGGATTATTAGAAGTGCCCTTTACCTGTAAGATGCGTTTTATTGCCTCTGAACATAACGCTAAACCAAACGCTCCAGTTATTCCCACAAAAGAGCCTTTCTCACTACATTTTGCCTCTTCACTGCTAAAAACAACTGTGAAACTTTTATTAAACTTCGCTTTTTTTAACTCGTTTCGTATCTTTCTAGCTAATGCATCGCCATGTGTCTTAAATATTGTGGTCACCTCTATTTTACTAAAATCATAACGTTTTGCACTACCGAGCGACATAATAAGTTTTTTATAACACTTTTTTGCAATCTCTATTTTTACTCGTGTTGTATCTGCTGCATCTATTACTACATCGTAAGGCGCAAAATCAAACTCCTCTACCCATGCCAAATCCATCTTTTGCTTTATACTCTTAATGCCGGGGTAGAGTTCTGACAATCGTGTAACTTTACACTCCCCAATTGCTCCATCACTCCCTATTTGTCGGTTTTGATTACTCTCGTCATAGATATCATAATCTACCACTGTAATATCTTTTACACCACTTCTATAGAGACAATCAAGCGCATAACTTCCAACGCCGCCAACTCCCAGTATAAGAACCTTTGCACACTCTAACTTTGCAAAATCATCTTCGCCAAAGAGCTCTTTACATCTTTGGAATCTCATATCCACTCTTGCAGTTTTTGTATGCTCTCGTAGTGTGTCATATCTAAATGAACCGGAGTAACAGATATAAAGTTTTCTTTTATCGCATCAAAATCACTATAGCCATTTTCTACATGTGTACTTTTATGCCAATCCAGCCTTGGCAACCCTATCCAAAAATACTCTTGCCCTCGTGGGTTTATATGACTCTCTGAGCTATTGCCATAGGCTCTCTTGCCTGCATGTGTCACTTTGTAACCAGCACACTTAGCAGGCTCTATAGGTGGAATATTTATATTTAAAAACTTTCTCTCTTCCAATGGAAACTTATTATCAAATATCCTCTTTACAATCGCAACAACTGCCTCTTTTGCCAATTTATACTCTAGCTTAGCAACATCTTGGCACTTATTTTGACACACCTGCGAAACAGCAACAGCTGGGATCCCCTGCAAAACAGCCTCCATAGCTCCTGCTGCAGTGCCCGAGTATGTTATATCTTCGCCCATATTTGCCCCAATATTTATACCCGAAACTACCAAATCTGGCTTTTTATCTTTAAAGAGTTTTGTAAGAGACAAAAAAACACAATCCGATGGAGTGCCATCATCAAGTTTATAAAAGTTTTTCTCCAACTCCACAAAACGAAGTGGTCTCGTAAGAGTTAAAGAGTGCGCACAAGCAGACTTCTCCAGTGTGGGTGCAACTATTATCACCTCTGCTAATGGCTCAAGAGCCTCTTTAAGTGCATGTAAACCTTTCGATTCAAAACCATCATCATTTGTAATTAAGATTCTCTTTTTCATTCTTTTATATTCCCTTAGCTCTTACTTCTTTTTCTCACTCCACAATCTACGGGAGTCACTCTAAAACCTTTTTCGATATAATACTTAAAAAAACCACAAAAAGGAAACAGAGTGCAAAAAATTCCTATGTTACAATCAACATACGAACGCCTCTCAATAGAGTTAGAGGAGTTACGAACAAAAGAGCGTGCAAACATTGCAAAAATTATAGACGAAGCAAGAGAGCTAGGAGACTTAAAAGAGAATGCCGAGTACCACGCAGCAAAAGAGAAACAGGGCTTAATGGAAGCACGTATCTCAGAACTTCAGGGTCTTACATCGTGTGCACAGGTTATCGACCCATCTAAACTTGCACATGAACGTATTAGTTTTGGCTCTACCGTAGTACTTGTAGACCAAGAGAGCGACGAAGAGTTTTGCTACACAATTGTTGGTGTGCAAGAGACAAAACCAGAACAAGGTCTCATCTCCATAGCATCACCGGTTGCAAGAGCACTACTAGGCAAAGAAGAGGGAGACGAAGTAGAGATAACACTGCCATCTGGACGAAAAGCCTTTGATATCGAAGAGGTATCATACAAACCTATAGAGTGCTAAAAATGAAGACCATAAAAGTAGCAATTGTAGGAGTTAGCGGATACACAGGTCTAGAGCTAGTAAAGCTTATCCTTGCTCATCCCGTATTTGAAATTGCCTATCTAGCAACCAGTAGCGGCGACACCACTATTAGTCAATTACATCCAAGTTTAGAGCAAGTTTACGAACATGGCGTAGATACAACAGATATAGAGAAGATTTCCAAAAGCTGCGAACTTGTATTTTTAGCACTCCCGCACAAAACATCTATGAGTGTTGCAAAAGAGCTCATAGCAAATGGTCTGAAAGTTATAGACCTCTCCGCCGACTATCGTTTAGAGCTCGAAACATACGAGGCTGCCTACTGCAAGCACACCGACAAAGAGAACTTGCAAAATGCAGCATACGGTTTAATAGAGTACAACCGAGAAGATATCGCTAAAGCAAAAGTTGTTGCAGGTCCTGGCTGCTACCCAACTGCTACACTTTTGGGTCTCCTACCATTTATCCCTTATTTGCGAGAGGGAACGCCAATCTTTGTAGATGCAAAAAGCGGCGTCAGCGGTGCCGGCAAAAAACTTACCGAAACAAACTCATTTGTTACAATAAACGAGAATATATTCGCATATAACCCCCTTAAACACCGCCACGCACCCGAAATTGCAGAGAAGATAAAAAAAGTGCATGGCAAAGAGTTTCAGGTAAACTTTGTACCACACCTTATCCCAGCAACCAGAGGAGAGCTTGTAAGTGTCTATGCAGTCTTAAAAGAGGGTATCGACCCTTTAGAAGTACTTAATCGGGCTTACCAAGATGAAGAGTTTATCAGAGTACGCAACAAGCCAGTAGATATAAAGAGTGTAGCAGGAACACACTTTTGTGATATCTACGCACAAACAAATGGCAACAGTCTCTTTATAAGCTCTGCAATAGATAACCTCCTTCGAGGTGCCAGCTCGCAAGCTCTTGTTGCAGCAAATATAGCAATGGGATTAGAAGAGAGCTTGGGCGCACCACAAATAGCCTATGTCCCATAGCCTAGAGCTCAAAACCGGCGCACTCTTTATAGCCGACGCCCACTATCCAAACCATGGCAAAGAGTTTCTTACTCTTTTACAAAATATAGAGTGCGGCAAAATAAAAACCCCTCAACTAATCCTAATGGGCGATATTTTCGACCTGCTAGTTGGCTCTTCCAAATACCTAAAAGAGAAGTTCAAAACAGAAATAACACTTATCGACAACATAGCCAAAAAGATAGAGGTAATCTATATAGAAGGCAACCACGACTTTAACCTAAGACCCCTATTTAAAAATGTATTAGTCATTCCAATCCAACAACAACCCTTACTCATGCACCACAATAAGCAGACAATAGCCCTCTCCCACGGAGACAAATACTGCATGAGGCTCTCGTACAAAATCTACACAAAAACAATAAGAAACCCTTTAGTTTTAAAACTAATACCAGACAGCTACGCCAAAAATAAACTACAATCAATGCAGAGAAAAAAAATTTGTAAAAAGATAAAAAATTTTAAAAGTTTAGCTAAAAAAATAGCCAAAAATTACACTGCCGATTTAATAATAGAGGGGCATTATCATCAAGGTGTTATTATTGACAACTATATATCTTTGCCATCCTTTGCTTGTAGTGGAAAAATTGCTGTTTACAAAGCCAATGAAGTGCTATTTCCTAACTTCCGCCTAAAAAAGTACTACGAGCCCCAAAGTATAGGGATTCTATGATTTATTTCGCACTACATATACAGGTTTAACTCGAATTATGCATTAGAGATTACTCAACTCTACACAAACCATTGCACTGTGGGCTCTCACGGAGAAACCATCGATGCACCTATGGGTGCACCTAGAGCCTTGGGGAATCCACTCTTGCACAGTTTTCCACAAATACCCAAAGCACAAGCGTTTGGCAGATTTCAAGCAATTCTAATGCGAAATCCGGGATAAAATTAGTCAGCGCTGATATTTCGAGTGCAGACTTTTTGATTCCAATGGTATAGCTTATGCATATTTACTATATAAGCTCATTTCAAGGAGAGAGAGTATGAATCCAGTAAAAAAAAGTCAAAAAGAGAAGGCAGTTGTTCGTATGGAAGAGGGGTATATGCGCGCTACAATCCCTTACTCAAGTGTCGAATATCGTAATTTAGTGCTCTCTATTGTAAGCAATATTACTAAAGAGACCAAACTACACCCAGAGTGTATAGAGAGACAGGACACCGCTACTAAAGGTTTTATTACTGTTGAATTTTCTGGTGAAGAGTATATGCATAGAGATTCAGGAGATTATATTACTAAACTGCTGCATACATTAGACATTGACTATACAGATTAAATCGGTTTCAAACCACTAAATTTGGGTAGTCTTAAACTACCCAACTAGCTACTTTTGAGTATTTTTATATATTGCAAATAGTAAGAAGATTACTAATGCACCAAGAATTGTGCTCACAATATCGTTAAACATTGCACTTAAACCGCTAAAGAACCCGGCATTCCCCATTGTTGATAAACCATTAACTACCGCAGTTATCAACCCAACAATAACTGTTGCAGTAACAATTATCTCACCAAAATCTAAAACAAGAGTTCTAATTTTTTCAGTACTCTTTTGTAAAAAGTTCATACACTTTTTATAGTATGAACCTGTTTTTTTTCCAGCTTCTTTCGCTGCATCTTCAACTTTCTCTGCCACCTCTTCAACTTTTTGTTTTGGCTCCATACCAACCTCTTTTGATAAATTTACACTACTATTATATTTATTATTTATTAATAAAAATTAAAAAAATGTCATATTGTATAAAAAAGTAACAATTTTCCATCTATGAAGCTATATAAATAGCAGTGATGAACTTCGGTTGCAAACTCCAGCTTAAATATCTACACCATCCCAAAACTCTTCGTTACTAAAACTCGTTAACTTGTTTTCGTTCTCTAGGTTGTTCTCGAGTAACTCTTTCTCTATCTGAGCAAAGTAGCTTTCAAGAGCCTCTTGTAAAATTTGGTTGGAATCTTTTTTTAAAAGTTGACTATAGAGTTCAATCTGCTCTATAGTCGAAGTTGGGAGTTTAAATTGCATTATGCTAAATTGGTAAAGACTTTTTGTA
Source organism: Nitratifractor sp. (assembly GCA_024762845.1). Taxonomy (GTDB): domain Bacteria; phylum Campylobacterota; class Campylobacteria; order Campylobacterales; family Sulfurovaceae; genus JAADEQ01. Next base: position 16,755 of record JANTGQ010000009.1, read on the forward strand.
CATCGTCATCATCTTCTAATTTCTCAATTAACGACTCTATCTCCTCAAGCTGCTCTTCATCTGTTATCTCAACAGGGGTTGTTGGAATATACTCGATATTGGCTTTGTTAATCTCGATACCCTTCTCTTCTATAGCTTTAGAGAGCTCACCAAAACTAGCAAACTCACCATAGATTCTTAGAATATCTTTATCTTCACCATGCTCTTGAGGCTCTTTATCCTCTTCTATCTCTTCAAGACCAAAATCAATAAGCTCAAGCTCAAGCTCTTCAATATCTATGCTATCACTTTTATCAAACTCTAAAACAGCTTTTTTACTAAAGATGTAGTTTAAAGAGCCAGATGTCAGCATCTCTGCCCCGCCCTTTTTTAAAATAGCGCGTACATTTGCAACTGTTCTTGTGTTATTATCTGTCGCACAGCTAATAATCATCTGTACTCCATGGTGCGCTTTTGCTTCGTAGATTATCTCTTTAATATCAGCAGCATCTTTATTAAAAGCTCTTTTTATTGCCGCCTCGATATTATCTTTTGGCATATTTTGTGCTTTTGCATTGGCAATTGCCGTTCTTAGTTTAGAGTTCATCTCAGGGTCTGGACTACCACCCTCTTTTGCTGCAATTGTTATCATTTTCCCAAGCTTAGGAAACAGTTTAGACATTGTCCCCCATCGTTTCATCTTTGCGGCTTTTCTATACTCAAACGCTCTACCCATTATTGCTCCAATAATTTTTTCTAATTATACCTAACACCTAGTTAAAAGTTATACAACATAGTTATCTTATAGAATATCTTTCTTTAGACGTTCAAACGCCTCTTGTAACTCTTCTTTACTCGGTTTTTCATTTAAATCGATATAGTAACTATAGAGCAGTTTAAAACCATTTCTCACTTCTAATTTAAGATAGGCTGTCGGAAAACTGCTGGTACTTTTTTGTGCAACATTAAATCTACTGTTGCATACTATGCCAGACTTATAAGAGAGTTCAAGGGTGTTGTTGCAACTGTCATCAAACCTATAGAGTTCTTTTAACTCTTTCTCAAGGACACCCTCTTTTGCAGGGTG
>JANTGQ010000010.1 GCA_024762845.1 Nitratifractor sp.
AGTTTACTAAGTGGTACCTCGGGCCGGACTCGAACCGGCACGAGCAGAGCCCACCAGATTTTGAATCTAGCGTGTCTACCAATTCCACCACCGAGGCAAAATAGAGGATGAAATTGTAAACTACTTTTTATTAAAGAGAGTTTAATTCTCTTTGTAAGATTAAAAGTGCCTGCATTTAAGCACTTCTCTCTTCTTTTAGAGCCGTTTAAAAAAAATTGCCAATTAACTCTCTTCAATTACAGATTTCAATTTTTTACTTGGCTTAAAGCGTATTCCATACTTCTCTTCTACCTGTACTTTTTTTGTAGTTCCCGGAATATATATCTCTCTGGCATTCTTTTTGACAGGTACAAATGAGCCAAAACCAATAAAAGAGACAGCTTCTCTCGCTTTTAATGCATCTGTGATAGAGTCTAACATAGAGTTAACTATAACCTCTACTTCGCTTTTAGGTAATCCCGTTTTATCTGCTATCTCGTTAATTAACATAGACTTTTTCATACAAAATCCTTCTTATAATTTAAATATGAAAAAATTTTAACCAAGAAATGGAACTTTCTTTAAAAAATATTTCAATTTGACATTATTTTTTAAAAAAACTTACAAAATCAAATAGGCTCATTCTATGAAACTATAGTTTTTGTGGATTTTGCCTCTTCATATTGACCCTCTTTTTTAAACAGAGAAAGTTAAGAGAACCTTTAATCAAAGTAGAGAGTTCATATGATATAATATATAAAAAATATTACAAAAATTTTAGGAACTCAATGTTACTTATATTTACAACCTTTACTCTCTTAATGTATCTTTTGTTTTGTACAATTTTTCATAGCACAGAGCTTGTTGGTGTCTTGGGAGGGGCTATTGGAGAGTGGAACCTTGATACCTTTGGTTATGTTGCCTATATTAACTCTCTCTTTATCCTCTTGCCACTCTATAATTTTTATCGATATCCAGACTTAAAAAGCAAGTTTGACCCATATATTGGATGGCTGCTGCTTCTTATATCTACACTTGTTTTTCAATCACTTGCATTTGATAACAGCGGAAATATTAGCATTCTACTCTACGATTCCTTAATACCATATATTGGAAAAGCTGGGCTTTGGTTTCTCTTTTTTCTAACACTTGTCCTCTCTTTGACCCTTATTACCCAAAAAGATTTAGTAGAGATTTTTACAATGTTGCGACTCAATAATATTACTGAGTACTGCAATGAGAAGCAAGAGCAGCTACTTGACAAATTTAACCAGTGGTTTTCTGCGAAAGAGGATACAATTGTTTTCGAGAGAACTCCGACAAAACCAAGAAAGAGACAAGAGCCTAAAAAAGCCAAAATTACCCCCATTAAAGCTACTACTCTTGAAAAAGAGAAAAAAGTACCACCTAAAACAGAAACTACAGAAAAAACAGCGGCTGTAGAAAAAGCAGAGAGTGAAATAAAAGGCTCTACTCTCAAGATTTCGCATGTTGTTGAAGATAATAAAAAGTATCTAGAGCAGATAGAACAGGGGAAAAAAGAGAGTGCGAGTAGCAGCTTTAAAAAGCCTTCAACTGCCCTGCTCCAGCAGGCACCAAGAGTTAAAAGTAGTGTTAACGAAGCAGAGATTGTAAAAAAATCGAGAAAACTAGAGGGAAAACTAAAGCAGTTTAAAATAACTGGAGAAGTTGGAAGAATTCTTACCGGACCACTTGTTACCACATTCGAATATAGACCCGATGCACACATAAAGGTCTCCAAAATTTTAAACCTGCAAGATGACCTTGTAATGGCTTTAAGTGCCGAGACTATCCGTATACAGGCACCAATTCCGGGTAAAGGGGTCGTAGGAATAGAGATACCAAATAGTAAACTAGAGACTATTTATCTACGAGAAATTCTAGAGAGTGATATTTTTAAAAAAGCAAAATCACCGCTGACACTGGCACTTGGTAAAGATATTGTAGGAAATCCTTTTATTACAGACCTCAAGAAACTTCCGCATCTGCTTATTGCCGGTACAACAGGGAGTGGAAAATCTGTTGGAATAAATGCTATGATTATATCGCTGCTTTATAATAATACTCCGGAGGATTTACGACTAATTCTGATAGACCCAAAAATGTTGGAGTTCTCTATTTACAACAATATACCTCATCTCTTAACACCAGTAATTACCGAGCCCAAAAAGGCAATTGCAGCACTTTCTAACCTGGTAAAAGAGATGGAGAAGCGCTATAAAACTATGGCAAAAGAGAAAGTAAAAAATATCGATAACTACAACCAAAAAGCCAAAAAAACAGGACTTGAGCATATGCCATATATTGTTGTCGTCATAGATGAATTAGCAGATTTAATGATGACTGGAGGAAAAGAGGTAGAGTACTCTATAGCACGACTTGCACAAATGGCAAGGGCTGCAGGAATACATATTATAGTAGCAACGCAGCGCCCAAGTGTGGATGTTGTGACAGGACTTATAAAAGCCAATCTACCGGCAAGACTTAGCTATAGAGTTGGGCAAAAAATAGACTCAAAAGTTATACTCGATACAATGGGTGCAGAGTCACTATTAGGGCGAGGAGATGCCCTCTTTACACCACCTGGCGGAAATGGTATAGTACGCCTCCACGCCCCATGGAGTACAGAAGAGGAGATAGAGCAGATTGTAGATTTTCTAAAATCCCAGCAGGAGCCGGAGTATGACGAGAGTTATCTCATAACTGCCGAAGCAGATACTAGCAGCAGTTCTAGTGATAGTGAAGATTTAGACCCACTCTATAATGAAGCGAAAAATGTTGTATTAAATGACCGTAAAAGCTCTATTAGCTACTTGCAAAGAAAGCTGCAAATAGGGTATAATAGATCTGCTAATATTGTAGAGCAACTTGAAAGAATGGGTGTTTTAAGTGAGCCAAACAGCAAAGGGAATAGAGAAATTCTTATTTAACTTATACGACATAAAAAGGATGCAAGATGGCATATTTTGACAATGTAAAAGTGGGAGACAAAGTTTACGGTTTGGTTTTTGGAAAAGGCAAGGTTTGCGAAGTCTTTTCGGAGAGTTTTTACTCTGTACTTGTAGAGTTTAAAAATGGTTACGAAGTGCCCTACACAGAAGATGGAGTACCAGGCTGGGGTAACTTTAAGAAACAGACACTTTTTTTTAGAGACGATATCGATTTAAGCAAGGTAGACTTTAGCCCTGTTACTAAAGTACTAAGTCCTAAAAAAGTTATTCAGCTAAGAGAGAAAGAGAGACTAGAAGTTAGGCTTCCATCTGGTGTCTGGTGTAGCTATAAAAAAGCAGACAAAGAGTATACAGAAGAGCTTTTGGAGTCTGATAATCTGCACCTCTTTAGAGAGAAGAAAAAGAAAAAGAAAAAAAAGAGCTAGAGTAATTACGTAACACTAAAATATATCCTCTTCTTTTTTGTAACAATCCGATACATAATAAAAAATAGTCACCCTTTCATACTAAAGGTGCTATTTTTAAAATCAAATTTTTGATACCATCTCTATATTATATTAAAATATAGGAGATAGATTAATGTCACTAATTCAAAACTATAAAGCGCACACGCAAGAGCGTGCCGAACTTGGTGTTCCCCCACTTCCACTCACTGCAGAACAAGTTAGCCAACTTGTAGAGCTACTTAAAGCAGATAAAATAGAAGAAGAGAGCTACCTTCTTGACCTACTAGAGAACCACGTACCAGCAGGTGTTGATGACGCTGCATATGTAAAAGCTGCATTCTTAAATGCAATTGTACAAGGTGAGGCAAAATCAAATGCAATTGACAGTGTAAAAGCTGTAAATATTTTAGGAAAAATGTTAGGTGGATTTAACGTTGGACCACTTACAGAAGCACTCAAATCTGAAAATGCAGAAGTTGCGCAAGCAGCTGCTACTGAGCTTAAAAATACAATTTTGGTTTACGATAGCTTTAATGACGTAAAAGAGTTAATGGATAGTGGCAACGCATATGCTAAAGAGGTTATTGAGTCTTGGGCAAACGCAGAGTGGTTTACTAATAAGCCAGAGCTTTCAAAAGAGATAAATCTAACTGTCTACAAAGTACCAGGTGAGACAAATACGGATGATCTCTCTCCAGCTTCTGAAGCATTTACTAGAGCTGATATCCCGCTACATGCAAACTCTATGCTTGGTGCTAGAATGGAAGACCCTCTTAATACAATGGCAAAGCTAAAAGAGAGTGGCAATCCACTAGCATACGTTGGTGATGTTGTAGGTACTGGTAGTTCAAGAAAATCTGGTATCAACTCTGTTCAGTGGCATATGGGTGTTGATATTCCAGGTGTTCCAAATAAAAGAACAGGTGGAGTAGTAATTGGTTCTATTATTGCGCCAATCTTCTTTAACACAGCAGAAGATAGTGGATGTCTGCCAATTCAGGCACCTGTTGATAGCTTAGAGACTGGTGATGAAATTGTAGTTAAACCATACGATGGTGTTATCGAAAAGAATGGCGAAGTTGTAAGTGAATTTACACTCACTCCAAATACAATTACAGACGAGATGAGAGCTGGTGGTAGAATTCCATTGATTATTGGAAAAGGTTTAACAGCAAAAGCCAGAGAAGCACTTGGCTTAGATGCTAGCGATATGTTCTTAGCTCCAGAACAGCCAGAAGATAACGGCAAAGGATATACACTTGCACAGAAAATGGTTGGAAAAGCGTGTGGTATTGAGGGTGTTAAACCAGGTGTTTACTGCGAACCAGTAGCAACTACAGTAGGTTCACAAGATACAACTGGACCAATGACAAGAGATGAGATTAAAGAGCTCGCTGCACTTAACTTTGGTGCAGACTTTGTACTACAATCTTTCTGTCACACAGCAGCATACCCAAAACCTGCAGATATTGAGCTACAACATACACTTCCGGATTTCTGGACAAGCAGAAAAGGCTTTATTCTTCGCCCAGGTGATGGTGTAATACATAGTTGGCTAAACAGAATGTGTCTTCCAGATACTGTAGGAACAGGAGGAGACAGCCATACGAGATTCCCAATTGGTATTAGTTTCCCTGCAGGGTCTGGACTTGTAGCATTTGCAGCAGTTACAGGTATGATGCCACTTACGATGCCAGAGTCTGTACTTGTACGTTTCAAAGGTGAAATGCAGCCAGGTATTACACTTCGTGACCTTGTAAATGCAATTCCATACCAAGCTATTAAAGATGGACTTTTAACAGTTGAGAAAAAGGGTAAAAAGAATGTATTTGCAGGACGTGTGCTTGAGATTGAAGGTTTAGAAGATCTTAAATGTGAACAAGCGTTCGAGCTCTCAGATGCATCAGCAGAGAGAAGTGCAGCAGCCTGTACAGTAAAACTAAATAAAGAGCCAATTATTGAGTATTTAGAGTCAAATATTGTTCTAATCGACGAGCTCATTGCACAAGGCTACGAAGATAAAGCAACACTCGCAAGAAGACGTGACAAAATGAAAGCATGGCTCGAGAAACCAGAGCTTCTAGAGGCTGATAAAGATGCAGAGTATGCAGCAGTAATCGAGATAGACTTAAACAAAATTACAGAGCCACTCTTAGCGTGTCCAAATGATCCGGATGATGTAAAATCACTTAGTGAAGTTCACGAAGCTGGATTACAGACAAAAATCGATGAAGTATTTGTTGGCTCGTGTATGACAAATATTGGTCTATTCCGTGCACTTGGCGAAGTACTTAAAGGAGAGGGTCAAGTAAGATCTAAACTATGGGTATGTCCTCCAACAAAAATGGATGAGAAGACTCTTATCGAAGAGGGATACTACGCAATCTTTGGAACAGCAGGTGCAAGAACAGAGCTTCCTGGGTGTAGCTTATGTATGGGGAACCAGGCACAAGTTGCGCAAAATGCATATGTATTCTCAACAAGTACTAGAAACTTCGATAACCGTCTAGGTAAGAACTCTCAAGTCTATCTTGGAAGTGCTGAGCTTGCTGCAGTAGTTGCCCTTAAAGGAGAGCTTCCAACAGCTGCTGAGTATAGCGATATCGTTTCAGGAAAAATTAAAGCAGAAAATGCAGATTATGTATATAGATACCTTAACTTTAACAAGGTCTCTAAAGAGGAGTTAGAAGCGATGGTTGGGTAAATCCCAGCCGCTTTTAAAAGGCTTTTTTAAATCAGGGTTAAACTCTTAATCCTCGAACAATATCTATATACTCTTTATCACTCTCATCTAAAAGCCCATGGCGAATTAAAAAGTCAATTATCACTAAATTACAGTTTAACTTAAAATCATTTCTCGTTTTTACTATATGAGCTACCTCTTCAATATCCATAAGGTAAAACTCTTCAACCTCACCATCTGTGCAGCGTGGGGTAAAATCTTTCGGTAACTCAAGATCGTAACAGTAGATTAAATCCTCTTTACCACCTAGCGTATACTCATGTCTGTAACTTACAACACCAGTACAGATTGCTTGACTTGAGAGCTCTTGGCTCATCCCCGCCTCTTCATAGCACTCTTTTTGCAAATTCTCCCGCAGACTAATACCATATGGCAAACCGCCGGCAGCAATATGATCCAACTTTCCAGCTTCATACCCTCTTGTAAAGGAGCGCCTACCTATCCACATTTTGACTCCATCATCACTCTTTATATAGCCATTTAAGTGTTGCCCAAAAGAGATTAACCCTAAAAGAGTAGAGACGCTTCTATCAACCAGGCAGAGTGGGTCACTATTGATATTGGTAAGTACAGGATATGGCTCATTCATATAGATATTTGTGATACCGTCACGAAAGGCTTGTTTTGCAAAAAGTTCAAGTGCACTGTTACGCTCTTGCACACTTTTATACTGTGATGCAATCGTAATAGCATCAGACTCTTTTATAAAGACTCCACTCTTTAAAAGGTATGCTACATACTCATCTCTTACATACCCTACCCTCTCACCATCTATTAAAAACTCTACTTTACCTTTGAGAGTGAAATCGTTACATCTTCTTATATGATTTAAATAAGACATCTGCTAGCTCCTTAGAGAGTAAACTCTTCACCAAGATAGTGTTTTTTGACCGCTTCATTCACTGCCAACTCATATGTGTTACCGTATGCTAAAACTTTTCCACTCTCTAAAACATATGCCCTGTTACAGATAGAGAGCGTCTCCCGTACATTATGGTCGGTAATTAAAACACCAATACCCATAGATGCCAACTGCTTTACAACACCTTGAATTTCACTAACGGCTATCGGGTCGACACCAGCAAATGGTTCGTCTAACAGTAGAAATTTAGGTCTATTTACCAGTGCCCTGGCAATCTCTGTTCTACGGCGCTCTCCACCACTTAGTTTTACACCAAGTCGCTTGCGTATTGGTTCTATATTAAAGGCATTGAGCAACTCTTCAACCCTGGCAATCTGCTCTTTTTTACTCAAAACTCCAGCTTCTGCTGCTATATAGAGATTATCTTCAATACTCAAGTCTGCAAATATGCTGGACTCTTGCGGCAGATACCCTATTCCAACCCGTGCTCTTTGGCTTAAAGTCAAGCGTGTAATATCTTTTCCATCAAGAAGTGTTGTTCCGCTACTTGGTTCTATAATACCGCAAATCATATAGAAAGTAGTCGTTTTTCCTGCACCGTTAGGACCTAACAGCCCTATTATCTCACCACTGCTTACCTCTAAAGAGACACTGTTTACAATATCTTTGTTACCTATTCTCTTCGAAAGTTTTACTGTTTCTAGCTTATGCATCAATAGCCTTTAATCTATATTTTCTCTCTTTTGTCCCACTTGCTTCAATGTTTAGTTCAAACAGAGTAAAACCAGCATCCAACAGCAAGACTTTTAACTCTTTGTCTGCCCACTCAACAAAGTGCCAGCCACTCTTTTCAAACTCATCTATCAATCCCAAAGAGAGAATCTCTTCAAAATCAACTCTGTAAAAATCGTAATGAAACAGTTTAGCACCATAGCACTGCTGCAAAGAGAAGGTCGGTGATGTTGCCACACCCCCTCCTAGCAGTTCTACAATTTTTGAAACAAGGGTCGTTTTACCGGCAGCCAACTCTCCGTAAAGAAGAATAACAGCACTCTCACCAGCACTTTTGCGAACACTTGCTATAACACTTTTTGCAACGCTCTCTACATCAACTAAAGGGGCTACAACTTCCATACTAAAACTTATTGGAAACCTCTATAATCTTCTCTAAATGTTTAATCGCTTTTTGACTCTCGATGCTCTCTTCTAAAATCTCTATAGCCTCTTTTATATCTCTTGCAGCGCCATCAGCAAAGAGTGCATATGCACCATTTAGCAATACAATATCTCGCTTTGCATCTCTTATCTCTCCACTTAATACACCACGGGTAATAATCGCATTCTCTGCAGCCTCAGCACCTAAGATCGCCTCTTTAGGTGCTAACTCAAAGCCGTGTGTCTGTGGGTCTATTATACCACGTGTTACTCTATCTGCTTCGACATACGCAAACTCTGTAGGTGCAGATATACTTATCTCATCCATTCCATCTTGAGCGCTTACAACAAATGCCCTCTTCGCACCAAGTTCTACAAGAGCATCAGCAATCCGTTCTACAAACTCTGGACTAAAAACACCCAACAGATATTTTTTTGCGCCTGCCGGGTTTGTAAGAGGTCCTAAAATATTAAAGATTGTTCTATGATCAAGAGATTTTCGAATTGGCATAATGTGCTTCATTGCCGGGTGGTGGTTAATTGCAAATATAAATGTAAAGCCAACCTCTTCAAGCATCTGCACCTGCTGCTTTGGAGATAGATTTAAGTTTACTCCTAGGGCTTCGAGCACATCAGCAGAGCCACTCTTGCTTGTAATACTTCTATTCCCATGTTTTGCAACCTTTGCACCTGTGGCTGCCAATAGAAGCGAAACAGTAGTAGAGATATTAAAACTTCCACTCTTATCTCCACCTGTTCCGACAATATCAATAAGCTGCTCTTGTAAACCCTCACTTACAGGGAGTTTTATAGAGTGCTCACGCATAACCTCTGCTGCTGCTGCAATATCACTCCCGCTCTCCCCTTTTCTATAGAGCTCAACTAAAAACTCTTTTGCCTCTTCTTGGCTCAACTCATTTTGAAACAGTTTTTCAAACATCTCTTTGCTCATTACTACTCCTTTAGCTCAACTCTTTTACAAAGTCCTCTTTTTGGCTTTTGGGTATTGTTTTTGTTGTCGGTATCTGTAAAACTTCGTACTCTTTTGCACCTTTAAGGTACTCAATTCGTATTTTGTCTCCAACCTTTAACTCCTTTGAGCCTTTTGCCTTTAAGCCATTTACAAATACAACACCACTCTTTACCATATCTTGCGCAATAGTACGTCTTTTGACTACATTTACACTGCTTAGCCACTTATCAACTCTCAAGCGTAAACTCCTGTTTCGCCTTTTGTGCTTCTGCAGCTCCTACCATAGTTAAAACACCATCTTTAATAAAGCCTCTCTCCTCCAACTCTCTTAAGTGTTGCAGTGCCCTATCTTTATCAAACATCCCTGTATTTACAAGTGCATTGACTACATCTTCCATACTCTCATCACTCTCTTTTAAAAGCAACTTGAGTAAGAAAACTTTTTTCTCTAATTCGTCACTCTGTAGCATTAGTGTAACTCGTCGTTTAGTTTAACCTCTCGGGTACTTCTTCTTGCAACTATCTCACCTGTTGTAGAGTCTTGTCTGTAGTGTATTCCATTCAAACTAGAGAGCTCTGCGCCTTTAAAGTACTCTTTATCTTCTAAATTAGCATCTGGGTTGGCATCTTTAATTTTTACTAATTCTGATGCTACTATATGTACCTTTGTGCCTGCTAATATAGATACACCTGCATCAACAATACATGCATCACCAAGTGGTACACCAGTAACTGAGTTTGCACCCAAAAGTGTATTTTCTCCAATGCTAATAGGGTTTCCGTCTGTTCCGCTTAATACTCCTAATATACTTGCACCACCACCAACATCTGAACCACTACCAACAACAGCAGAAGAGCTAATTCGACCCTCAACCATAACAGGCCCAAGTGTACCGGCATTAAAGTTAATATAGCTCGCACCTGGCATAACAGTTGTTCCAGCTGCCAACTGCGCACCCATTCTTACTCTACTAGCTTCCAGTATACGAGTATTATCGGCAGGAATTACATGCTGCAGGAATCTAGGGAACTTATCTACACTATCTATATTAGGGAACGTCCCCTTTAGTTTCATCTCAATCTCATTCTCTCTTAGGTAATCTAACTCGTATGGTCTGTTCCCAACCCATGCAACATTACTTAAAACACCAAAAGCACCATTAAGGTTTACGCCTCTTAACGCTGCTTTCCCTAGTGAAAGTGCATAAAGTTTCAAATAGACTGCCTCTACAGACGCTGGGGCACTATCTTCAAAGAGGAATGTAATAGTATAGTCTCTTACAATATCACCAATATCGCTTAAAACTTTTACAACTTGTACATTTTTATGTGCATCTCCAGTAGCTTCTGCTAAAAATGGCGCAAATGCTGCCATTGCGTTTGCTACAAATTTTTCATCTAGTGTCGTAACAAATTCGCTACCGCTATTATCAATCTCTACACCTGCCTCTTCTAGTGCCTTTAAAAAAACCGCTGCTGAACCAAAGTTTTCATTCCAGTTTACTACTGCAAAGTTAGCCTGTAATATTTTATCTGCACGCTTTTGCCCTCTATCAACTCTAGCTATTCCAAAAGCTACCGGTTTTCTATAATTTTTTTCTGCCTCTATACTATTTATAAATGCTTTAAACCCATCTACACTTTTTACTGTAGGTATCATCTATTCTCCTATGGATATTTTAATATAATATTATACACTCTTAGATTTAAAGAGTAAATTATTCTATCTATAGAGCTTACTTAGTGCGGTAATAAAGGGAACCTCTTAATAATAATCCAGAGATATCTAATACTAATTTAACATGGTTTATATTCTTAAACCCAGATTTCGCATTAGAATTACAGAACTCTACACAAATCATTGCACTGTAGGCACTTACGGAGAAACCATCGATGCACCTACGGGTGCACCTTAAGTTTTCCGCAAATACCAACAGCACAAGCGTTTGGCAGATTTCAAGCAATTCTAATGAATAATCCGGTTAAATTGTCTATTTTTAAAGTAACTTTGTAAGTAGACAATTTTAAATGTCAAGTTATTTACTAGTGATTGCCTCTTTTGTAAATCAATTATTGACAATTCAGCCCCAAATTAAGCGCTTATTTACTTTAAGTATGAAATAATTTCTACTCTTCTTGACAAAAATATTGAAAAAAACTCTTTAATATTAAATAATTTAAGTTTCATATTAGTTAATGTGAAGTATAATACGAATATTAGAAATAGCAAAGTTGCTCTTAAATTGAAAAGAGAGCTAGCAATTTTCTCAATTTAAAAGGTGGAAAAGATGAAAACTTTATCAAGATTTTTAAGTGTTGCTGTGATTGCAAGTGCGTCGCTCTTTGCCGGTGGTGGGTTTGTACCTACACCACAGCCAGATGTTGAGCCAGTAGAACCAGCGGTAGCAGAGATACCTGCTACCGAACCAGCTTCGGAGATAAAACCATATATTGGTGGAGCGTTAGGTACATCTTCTGCAGATGTCTCTAGCCAAGCGACAGTGTGTGGTGGTTGCCAGTATGATAAGCTAAACCAAAGCACATCAAAAGCTCCAGATAAACTACTTAAATGGGGTGGCAGCGGGAGTGCTACAACAATGACAGGACTTGCTGGTGTTGAGATTAACGATTACATCGCAGTTGAAGGGCGTTTAACAAAAGCTGTTTCTGATTACGAGATTAAAGATCATAAACCAATCAGTATGTTAAATGCTGCACTCTATCTTAAGCCTCAATATAAGTTTGAAGACTTTAGTGTATATGCACTCTTAGGGTATGGTTTAACAAGTGTTGACTTTATGGATCAAAATACAAAAGTTCATGGCTTCCAGTATGGTGGCGGTGCAAGCTACGACTTGAACGACCAGGTATCGCTCTTTGCAGACTACACAAAACTAGTAGGACAAAGCAAGAAAATATCTGAAGCTACTACTCTTAAGAGTATAGACAATGTAAGTGCCGGAGTTATCTATAGACCATAGTACGTGCATTGCTTCTCTTTAGAAGTATAGGCAAAACCTATAAAGAGGGAATTTTCTACACTCTCTCTAAAATATATATCTCTTTATCATAATCTTGCATATCATAAAGTTTAATCGGGAGTCTCTTTTTGAGCTTCCATCCATCGAGTTGATTAAAAAAACTCTCGTTATGAAGATACTGCTTAATGTTTCCAATCGATTTCTTATACAAGCTGTCACACTTTTCAAAAAGGGTAAACTCAGAGTCATAGATACCATCTTCATAAAAGCTCTCAATAGCTATAAATCGATCACCATCATCTTCTATAAATGAACCAACAGCCAATTCACTCAAGCCATATTCGCTATTGATATCAAAAATAAAATAACCGCCTTTTAGAATAACCTGTGCCAAGGTTTCAAAAAAATCTAAAAGTTCATCCTGATTTAAGTAGTTTACCATATCAAAAGTAGCAGTTGCAATATCAAACTGTTCTTCAATAGAATCCAATTCAACATTTACAGCATTCACACCCTTAGCTTGCGCACTCTCAACCATTACTTGACTTCTATCTATACCCATCAGGTTACGCTGCGGATATTGCATTGCTAAAGAGCGTAAAAAATCTCCACTCCCACAACCAATATCCAAAAGAGAGTTAAAATGTAAATCTTCAAGTATAAAGAAGTAGTAGCTATAGAGTTTTGGGGCAACATCTTTTACGCCAAGCAGGTCCTCTATCTTTGCGTAGATATCTAAAGCCTCATTTTTCACTTGTAGCAATTGCCTTTTGTAAAAGTTTGTAGAGCTCCAAAATTTCACTCTTTTTCTCGAAAAAACTATTTTTATTTGCAATTAAGTGTGCCGAAGATTCCATTATATCCTCTGCAACTTTTAAATTATTCTCTCTCATTGTTGCACCAGTCTCAACAATGTCGACAATTGCATCAGCTAAACCTACTAGAGGTGCCAACTCAATTGAACCATAGAGTTTAATAACCTCCACTCCAACAGCTTTAGAAGCAAAGTAGTTTTTTGTAATATTAACCATCTTGCTAGCAACTTTAATATCTGGTCTAGACCAATCAAGCTCATCACCCTCTTTAATACCTATAGCAACTTTGCACTTTCCAATCTGCAAATCTAGAAGGTCTACAATATCTAACTCTTGTTCCGTAATTACATCTAAGCCGACAACGCCTAAGTCTGCCGCACCATGCTCTACATATGTTGGGACATCTTGGTTTCGCACATTTAAAAAGGTAAAATTTTCAGTTTTCAGTATTAATTTTCTACTTTCGAACTTAAATTCACTCTCAAAAATAGCTGACATTAGACCCATAGTCTCTTCTGCTATACGACCCTTTGGCAGAGCAATTGTTAACATCCACACTCCTTCACTACTTTATTCATTCCTTCAAATACCAACTCTTTGGAGTATATAGCACTCTGCATATACCCAGAGACTCTCTCACCATCACCACCGCAACAGTATATCGGCAAACCTTCACTGTTAATCTTTTCAACAAAGGCAACAATGGGTGCAATAATACCATAAGATATTGTATTCCTCGTATTACTCTTAGGCAGTTTGCATAAATCAACCCTATCCAAACTCTCAATTTCCAAAATTGGCGATATTTGGGCATAACTCTTTATCATGCTCCAAACTCCAGGCAGTATAATACCTCCCTGGTACTCATCTTCTACTATTTTATCAATAGTAATTGCACTCCCTGCATCTATATAAATACCATCACCTCGGCTTAGTAGCACCACTTGTCTATCAATTCCCATACCTCTGTAAGAGCCCTTAATCTCTATAAATGGCTCTATGTCGATCCATAAACTGTTTTGAGAGAGCAAATCTCTCAAAGAGTTATTCACACAAATGTAGAAAATTTTTCTATGGGAGAATTGAGCAAAGAGCTCATCGTAACTTAAATCAAAAACTTTACCATCAAGGTAAAGGTGTGCATATCTATTACCGATATCTACAAGAGGCTCATGCACTTTTTTACTCGTTAAACGAACCTAGCGCCATTAACTTCTCGTATCTTCTATTCAAGAGCTCCTCTTTACTGAGTGCAGTCAACTCTTTTACAGAATCAAGGTAGTAGTTTTTCAAAGCCACAGCAGCTGCCTCTTTATCTCTGTGGGCACCAATTAATGGTTCATCAATCACATCATCAACCAAAGAACTTCTCTTTAAATCTTCTGAGGTAATCTTCAGTGCCTTGGTAGCCTGTTCTACTTTGCTTGGATCATTCCACAAAATAGCGCTGCACCCCTCTGGAGAGATAACTGAAAAAACAGAGTAGTGCATCATGGCTAGTCTGTCAGCTACACCAATTGCCAAAGCTCCACCACTTCCACCTTCTCCAATCACAATAGAGACCAAAGGTACTTTTATACCTGAGAGTTCAAAAAGGTTTCTAGCAATCGCTTCGCTTTGTCCACGCTCTTCTGCTCCCAAACCTGGGTATGCACCCGGAGTGTCTATAAGCATAAGGACTGGAATATTAAACTTCTCAGCCAATTTTACGGCTCTAAGGGCTTTACGGTAGCCTTCCGGATGGGGCATACCGAAGTTTCTTTTTATCTTGTGTTTTGTTCCACGCCCTTTTTGCTCTCCGATAACAACACTCTTTTGACCATCAATCCATCCCAGATAGCAGATAATTGCTGCATCATCTCTAAATGTTCTATCGCCATGAATCTCCTGGGCATCTTGCATTATTAATCTTATATAATCAAGTGCATAAGGTCTATCTGGATGTCTTGCCAACTGAAGCTTCTGATAATCGCTCAAACCACCAAAGAGTTTTTTGACCTCTTTTTTTAAATCTTTGTGCAGTATCTCTACCGCTGCTACATCGCCTCTGGCTTTAGCTGATTCAATATCATTCTCTATTGACTCTATAGGTTTTTCGAAATCCAGATAGTTTGCCATACTCTTTTACCCTTGATATTTCTTAAATATAACCACTCCGTTTGTACCTCCAAAACCAAAGGAGTTACTCATAACTACATTAAGTTCAGCTTCACGTGCAGCGTTAGTTACATAATCTAAGTCACAATTTTCATCTGGGTGTTCGTAGTTAATTGTCGGTGGTAATACACCCTTCTCCATAGCCATTATCGAAATAACTGCTTCAATCGAGCCTGCTGCTCCAAGGCAGTGACCTATCTGACCTTTTGTAGAGCTCACCGGTGGGCACTTCTCTTTTCCGCCAAACAACTCTTTCATTGCAGCTGTCTCATTTTTATCATTTACAGGAGTAGAGGTACCATGTGCATTTACATAATCAATCTGCGGCTCACCTGCCATTGTGTATGCTGCTTTCATCGCACGCAATGGACCATCCATCGTAGGTGTTGTAATATGGTTGGCATCTGCACTCTCACCAAATCCAACAAGCTCACAGTAGATTTTTGCTCCACGACTCTTCGCAGACTCTAACTCTTCAAGTACAAGTGCACCTGCTCCCTCGCCCATTATAAAGCCATCTCTTTGGGCATCAAATGGTCGTGAAGCATGTTTTGGGTCATCATTTCTAGTCGAAAGTGCCTTCATAGATGCAAAACCGCCAATCCCTACTGGACAAATTGCAGACTCAGCACCTACAACCAACATTCTATCCGCTCCGCCAATCATAATTGTTTTCGCAGCTTCTCCAATTGCATGTGTTCCCGCTGCACAAGCTGTTACAGAACCCAAATTTGGTCCTTTTAAATTATTATAAATCGAGACAAAACCACCAAGCATATTAGCCAATGCAGAAGGAATAAAGAACGGAGATATTCTACGAGGTCCTCTTGTTTCACAGATTACAGAGTTTCTCTCAATTGCAGGCAGTCCACCAATTCCTGATGCACAGCTTACACCAAATCTCTCGCGTTCAACACTCTCATCAATTTCTGCATCTGCCATCGCCTCTTGGGCAGCTTTTAATCCAAACTGAATAAAACGGTCAGCTTTTTTAACCTCTTTTGCATCCATAACTGTCGTCGGATCAAAATCTTTTACCTCTCCGGCAATTTGAGCAGCAAACTTCTCCGGGTCAAACAGTGTAATTTTATCTATTCCACACTCACCATTGATAATAGCATCAAATGAACTCTCTTTATCATGTCCAAGACTGTTAATCATTCCTAGACCTGTAACAACTACTCTTCTCACCAGTGACTCCTAATTTTCGAATAAAGAGAGCAAAGTTTCTTAAAACCCTCCTCTCTTCCCCTCGCAAGGGGAATATAATTAAGCCTTAGCTTCTTCGATGAATTTTACTGCATCTGCAACAGTTGCAATACCTTCTGCACTCTCATCAGGGATCTCAATATCAAACTTCTCTTCTAGCGCCATAACTAGTTCAACTACATCTAAACTATCTGCACCAAGATCATCAACAAATTTTGAATCCTCTTTAATTACATCAAGATTTGCACCTAGTTGTTCTGCAACAACCTCTTTTACTTCATCTAAAATTGCCATAAACGACTCCTTAAAAAATATGCCATAAGTATAACTAAAATTCGTTAAGAAAAGTTAAGAAAGAGAGAAAATGAACTCCATAAAAGGCGTAATTATTACTTTTTTAGTGTAGAAAAATCTAAAATCACCTCTGTTCCCACCCCTCTTTGAGACTCTATTATCAACCCTACACCTTCACTGTCACAATACCTTCTTACAATTGCCAAACCAATCCCTTCACCTTTTAAACCCTCACTCCCCTGATAATAACGCTGATAGATAAGCGGCAACTCACTCGCCTCAATTCCTATACCGAAATCTTTAATACGCAACTGCGACTTTTGCATAGTAATCTCGATTGCAGACTCTTTGGGAGAGTATTTAATACTATTTTCTATGATATTATCGATAACCTGCTCCAAGCCTATTTTATCTGTATAAATTCTCATACTCTCCAAATTCAGATGAAAACTGTTTCTGTTTAAGTATCGAAAAAAAACGACTCTCTCCTCAACAAGAGCTTTCAGGTTAAAAACCTCTCTTTCAATCGGCATCAGCTCCTTCTTCAGATTATATGCAAGCATATCATAGAGTCGTCTAAAGCGCCTTAGTGCCTCTTCTATGCGTGCAATGCGTCGCAGTCGCTTTGGATTCTCTTCTCCTTTTTGTAGCATCTCAATATTGGCTTTAATAGTAGCAATTGGTAAATTTAACTCATGAAGAGACTCTTTAATTAGATGCTCGAGCTTTTTATCCTGACTCTCTTTAGGCTCATATGCTACAAGCAAAATCAGATACGCGCTTATAAAAATAGCTGGTGTAATAAATATGAAAGCGCTAAAGTAGTTACTTTTAGTAAACTCCAAATTAAAAAAGAGCACTGCATGCAGACCAAAGAGTAGTATAATTACCAAACAGATAAGTACAAACAGCCACCACTTCATATTTTGCTGCTCTCAAACCTGTAACCATAGCCTCTAATAACCTCTATGGCGTTTGGGAAATACTTTTTAAGTTTGGCTATATAGACACGCAGGGCACCGTTACTTGGCTCCTCATCCCTCCACACTGCACGATATATCTCTTCTAAAGAGAGTGCTTTTGTATCATGTAA
>JANTGQ010000011.1 GCA_024762845.1 Nitratifractor sp.
TGTAAAAACTTATCCATCACCGACGCTCCTCATCTATTTTGAATATTTTTGATATTATACTACTTTCTGTTGTATTATTTTCAATAGTTTCATTCTCATCTATTAAGTCACTGCTGTTAATATCACCAATTTCATCATCTTGCGCAGCACTATCCTCTTTTTTCATATAGTTATTCACAAGCTGAATATATTTATATATCGCTTCACTCTCTTTTTTTGTAAGATAGTATTTGGGCATAATCTTTCCACCACTCGCAATAGCTCTTTTAAATTTCTCTAACGATAAACCACGAATATCCGGTCCGCTAAACTCTCTTTTTTTGCCTTCGCTATCAATATACGAAGCGATAAATGCACCCTCTCCTACTTTGCCATGGCAAGCAGCACAACTTACCCCTCGTGGGTCTTTGTAGAGCATCTGCCCATACTCAAACTCCGATATAAAATCTTCAGCGCTTATCAATTGAAAAAAAAGAGCCAAAACTATTAAAAGCCGCACCAATACCACCTAATCTTTTTTTGGATATAATACCCAAATTGTTTAAAACAAAGGGTTAGAATGACACTGTTAGACGGGAAAAAACTAGCAAAAAAAATAGAAAGTTCAATAGCTAAAGAGGTAGAAGAGCTTAAAGACAAAGGCGTTGTACCAGGACTTGCCGCTATCTTGGTAGGCGACGACCCAGCAAGCCACACATATGTATCGATGAAAGAAAAATCTTGCAAAAACGCAGGGTTCTACTCTATCGTGCATAAAATGCCTAACACAATTTCGCAAGATGAAATTATAGATACAATCAAAATGATAAATAACAATCCAAGAATCGACGGTATACTTGTACAGCTTCCTCTCCCAGAACATATAGACACTACTAAAATCCTAGAAGTTGTAGATCCAAAAAAAGATGTCGATGGCTTTCACCCATACAATATGGGTCGTGTTGTCGAAAACCTTCCGGCATTTGCACCCTGCACACCAGTTGGAGTAATGGAGATCTTTAAAGAGTATAGTATAGACCTAGAAGGTAAAGATATCTGCATAGTAGGTGCAAGCAATATTGTTGGTAAACCAATGGCTGCACTGCTTTTAAATGCTAATGCAACAGTTACCGTTACCCACATCTACACAAAAGATTTGGCAAAACATACAAAAGCTGCCGATATAGTGATTGTAGGTGTTGGTGTACCAAATCTTATTAAAGAAGATATGGTTAAAGATGGTGCCATTGTCATAGATATAGGCATTAACCGCTTAGAGAGCGGCAAACTTGT
The DNA here is from genome assembly GCA_024762845.1 of Nitratifractor sp. GTDB lineage: Bacteria > Campylobacterota > Campylobacteria > Campylobacterales > Sulfurovaceae > JAADEQ01. The sequence goes on from JANTGQ010000011.1 coordinate 1,273, forward strand.
TGGAGATGTCGATTTTGAAAATGTCTCTCAAAAATGCAGTTACATCACCCCAGTACCAGGTGGGGTCGGACCAATGACAATTGCTATGCTATTAAGTAACACACTCCAAGCAGCAAAAAGAAGAGTAAAATGAAAAAAATTTTTAAAAAACTCCACACATTCTCTACAAGTTGGACTGGCACAATAATTATTGTTCTCACACTTGTATTTTTTGTTGCACAGTCGTTTGTAATTCCAAGTGGTTCAATGAAGCGAACATCTTTAATCGGAGACTTTCTTTTTGCCAAAAAATTCAGCTACGGTATTGCTATTCCAGAACTGCCTTTAATTGGTTTAAAAGTGCTGCCAGACTTTAATGGTAACGGGCACTTAATAGAGGGTCCAAGACCAAAAAGAGAAGATATAGTAATCTTTTATGTACCAACCAACAAAAAAGACCACTTTGTAAAAAGATGCGTTGCCGTCGGTGGAGACGAAGTGCTCTACTACGACAAACACCTGCTCCTGCACTTTCACGAAGGAGATGATTTTATAAAGAAAAACTATCCGGCAAAGAAGATTGTAAAAGCGATGGGCAAACTTTGGGTAGTAAATCCATATATGGACAAATATCCGGGTATCCAGTATGTTCCAGAGTATAACGGCAACAGTTTCTTGCTTATGCTCTACAACAGCGAAAGCGGCAAGGTCGATATGGAACCACTCTATGTAGAAGATTTAGATGCACCAATAATAAACTTCGGCAAAACTCCGGTCAATGCATTTTATAAAAAAATCAAACCAGACCATTTCTATATGATAGGCGACAACCGAGACAACTCCGACGATAGCCGTTTTTGGGGTTCAGTACCCTACTCTTTGGTTATTGGAAAACCATGGTTTACATACTTTAGTTTAGAGTACCGAAGTTTTGAACGAGTAGCCAAAGGTATAGGCGGTGGCAGAGACCACCAAAAACTCAAAGAGATATGCGGCAATACCCCTCTTCTTTCCAAAGAGTGCGAGGCAAAGTGGAACAAATACCGTTTTACTATCAGATGGAATCGTATCTTTAGAAACATAGAAAAAATGCAATACGAGCAACCACAATAATGGAACAGAACGAAATTATTAAAATAGTTGCCTCTGTTATAGCATTGGCAATCGCAATTATCGGGCACGAAATTATGCACGGCTACATCGCCTACCGTTATGGTGACCACACAGCAAAAAATGCAGGTCGCTTGAGTATAAATCCAATTGTACATGTAGATTTAGTCGGTACTATTATACTCCCGGCTGTTCTTTACTTTTCTAATGCGCCATTTCTTTTTGGCTGGGCAAAACCTGTACCGGTAAATATGAACACGGTTATTAGAAACGGTGGCTACAATGCTGCAATTGCTGTAGCGCTTGCCGGTGTAACATTTAATATTATTCTAGCAACCCTTTTGGCAACAATGACACCGCTTCTGCATAACCTCAATAGCCCTTTAGAGATATTTTTTGGTTACTTTGTAGTACAGGGGATTATTATTAATGTTGTACTTGCTGTGTTTAACCTTTGGCCTATCCCACCACTCGATGGCTCTCAGGTTTTACTCTATCTAACACAAAAGCTTAAATGGTATAAGTTTGGTGAAGCTTATGAAAAAGTATATCCATTTGGTATCTTTATACTCTTTGGGATTCTCTTTATTCCACAACTCTCATCTATACTTTTTGCACCAGTTAGCTGGATACTACAAATAATTTTATAAGGAGAAAAATTGAAATTCTACATAGCAACAGACCACGCAGGAATACGATATAAAGATTTTGTAAAAGAACTACTTACCACAAGAGGGGTAGAAGTAGAAGACCTAGGACCATACACACCAGATAGGGTAGACTACCCAGACTACGCTCAAAAATGTGCCCAAGCCGTACGCGAAGATAGCGGAAGCTTTGGCATACTAATATGTGGTACAGGTATAGGTATGTCTATAGCTGCAAACAAGGTAAAAGGTGTTCGCGCTGCCCTCTGCCACGACGCATACACAGCCAGTATGGCAAGAGCCCATAACGACGCTCAAATCCTCTGCTTCGGAGAGCGTGTCTTAGGAGAAGGCGTAGTAGAGAGCGTAATAGATGCTTTCTTAAACACCAAACCAGAAGGCGGCAGACACACAGGAAGAGTAGAGAAAATTATGAAGATAGAAGAGTAGGACACCTTCCCTACTCTCTTACTACCCACAAAGCTTTTCATACAATCTTTTTCAGCTATAATTAGCGCATGCAAAAAGAAAAAATTACCGGTCATATATTTATATTTATAACTATCACTATTTGGAGTGTCGCTTTTGTAAGTAACAAAGCCCTACTAGCGTACATTAGCCCCATAGAGAATATGATACTTCGTTTTTTCATTGCCTATATTTTACTACTTATTATCTACCCAAAATACCAATTGCCAAGCTCTTTTACAGATGAAAGCAAATTTTTCATTCTCGGATTTTTAGGTATTTTTATCTACTTTCTCCTAGAAAACTTTGCTCTACAATTTACCCAAGCTGCAAATGTCGGCTTATATATGGGTGCAATTCCCTTATTTACTGCTATATTCGCCCACTTCTTCACCAAAGACGAAAAACTAAGCCGCAGTGTTGTTATAGGTTTTCTAGTAGCAATAGTTGGTATAGCCCTCATTCTTCTTGATGGTGCATCTTTCCAGCTTCGCTTAAAGGGTGACCTACTTGCATTAAGTGCCGCTGTAGTCTTTGCCCTCTACTCAGTTGCCCTAAAATTGGCACCAAAAGGCTACCACTATATCGTCATTACACGCAAAAGCTTTTTTTACGGACTACTGTTAATGGTTATCTACTTTCTCATAAGTGGTAAAAGCTTTCACTACCACTCTCTTGCTATCACAACAGTTTGGCTCAACATACTATTTTTAGGACTCATCAGCTCCGGACTAGCCTTTATACTCTGGCAACAAGGCATAGAGAGGATCGGCTCAATAAATGCAAGCAACTACATCTACCTTGTCCCCTTAATAACAGCAATAGCAGGAATCATTGCTTTAAATGAAAAATTAACACTCAAAATGATTCTAGGTGGCGTTACCATATTAATTGGACTCTACATCGCACAAAAAAAGAGCTCTCAAATCAGTAACTAAGCCTGCCGCAGTTACCCTAACTCTCTTGCAACTCTCTCTATACTCTTCTTCTGCAGGGTATGAAGCTCGCACTCATCAAGCCATTTTTTTGTCTCTTCTTGAAAATAGTGTAAGATTTTTCTATCGATGAATTGTTTTTTATCCTTTACAGTTACTAAAAACTTTTTTATCTCATCTGCCTCGTAATCTTCTATCTGCTCTAGTTTTGCAAAGAGCGCACTCCAGTAATCTGTGCTCCAATACTCATGGCTTCGTTGAATAAATTTAGTAGCTTCTATTAAATCTGCTGGTGTATCGTTCCACTTTCTGCCGTTTATCAGCTGGTCAACTGCCATATTAAGAAATTCCGGCGCTATATCTAAAACCAAATTAAGCTCTCTAAAGTCATTATCGGTTAAATCGCGAAAAAGCATTCTACTTCTATTGCTAATTTTCTTGCGTAAATTTGCACTCTTTAAGAGATCTGGATGCAGAAGTTTAAAACGCTCCAGCGCACCAAGCCTAGAGTGGTTAAAAGCCATAATAGAGACAATAGGCTCTGGATCCATTATCTGCTCACGACTCGAACCGCTGGGGCGACAAAATGCCCAGTAAAGCCTTGCCTCTACATCTTCATGATGCAGATACCTCTTGTCACCCAACTCTTCAAAATTCTCTTCATCTTTAAGAAGTTCGACCTCTTCTTTATAGGTTAAATTTGCCAACTCTTTCATATCTTGTCACCTTTTTACCACACTTAAGGGAACCATACATACTATTATGCAAAAACTGTACCTACTCTGCACTTTGCCATCTTAACGGTACGCTTTATGCATCTATTTTTCTTATGGAAGAGAGAGAAGAAGAGAATTATAATTTAGAAAATTACGAACGATTTCTAGGCGATATAAAAGAAGACGGCGTACATTGGGAGAAAATTCAAAAGCGCACCGCTACACTCTTTCAGGTTCTACTAGACGAAGACCTCAAAGAGCTTGTCTTTTTACTTGAACACTACCCAAAATATATAGGGGTAGTCTGCGAGCACTTTCGATACCTCTACAACTACTCAAACAAAAGAGCAGATATCTTTGCAGCATCTAAACTCTTATACATGAGCAAAGAGTACCACCAAAAACAGTTCATAAGAAACCTACTTAGAAAATTAGAGGATATCAACGACTACGATATTACAAAACTGAAAACTTTTTTAGAGAACCTTATGGCAAATCAAGAAAAAATTCACCCTATAATTCTTGGCTACTACAAAGGTGAAATCAGCAATATTTTAGAGACAAGCAACTACCACAAACTCCAAAAAATAGCACTCCAAAAACTCCTTAAAGAGATAGATGTAGAGACCAACTACGACTACAGTGCCAGCGACAGAGACGCTAATTTGGACATTCCATATATGGTATAATTCGAGTACTAAATCTCAACTTTGCACCAAATGAACAACGGCATAAAAATCTCTATACAAATTTAGCAGAAACCTCTTTAAGGATATCTTCGCTTTTAAGTCCGCTGCCGTTGTATTTTACTACGGTAATTCCGTTCTCTTTCATGGTATTGACCGTGTTTTTGCATGCTCGTTTTGCTACAATGTATTTACAACCATTTAATGCTGTTCCCATTTTGTTGTGTTCAGCTATGTGGGCTGCGTCGTTGTGGTCGTGTTCGCAGTGGTGCTCTTCGTCTTCGTGTTCGTGGTCTAGGTCGTCTCTTGGATTATCTACAACATTTTCTAATTTGAATGAGCGAAACATTCCGCCTCCTATCATTTCGTAGACTGCAAATTTTGGGGTGTGTCCTGCATTTCCAAAGAATGTTAAACTTTCATCTTTTACCGGTATTGCTATTTTCATTTTTTATCCTCGCTTTTTCTTATTTATACTAAAGGGAACCTCTAATTTTATACTAAAAAATTTAAAATAAAATTGTTCTGCCTAAGTGGTTAAACTTTTGGCTGTTTTTATTATCGCTTAAAACAAAGAGTGTCTGGGAAACCAAAGACTCATTTACCTCAAATTCGCCATCGCTTAAGACCATAAGTAGGCTGTTAGCTGTTATGGTTGTTGCTTTTAGGTACTGAAGCACAGCATTAAAGTTGGTACCTCCATCACTTTTTGGGATAAGCATATCTTTTGAGCTCCATGCATTAAAGCTGTCAAACTCTACAATATGGCTCTTTTTTACCTCTAAATCAAATGGCAAGACTGTTATTTTATACTCATAAAACCCTTCGCAAACATCTTGTATTACTCCTAGAAATCGACGATACTCATCGAGTGTAACGCTTGAAGAGCTATCAAGTGCAATGTATATCTCTAGCATCTCATCTCTCTTTTTATATCCAGGCATATAGATACCTTGATAGACAAAGCGCCTGTTTGGTCTTGTGTAGCTACTCTCTTTTTCAAATAGAGAACTTATGAGATACTCTTTTAATGTATCTTCTAACGAAATCTCCGGTTTTATGAGTTCATCTATCTCTATTTGCATTCTAGAGTATTGATTGGTGCTTCTTTTTGCAATAGTAAGGGCTTGAATTATCACCCCATCAAGTTTTTCTCGCTCCCCTTTATCGCTGTTGATATTCTCTACCTCATCAATATCTCGTTTTTGCGGATTGTAACGGTAGACTTTCTCTTTTCCTTTTGGGTTCTCTTCTGCTTTTGCTTTGCTCTCTTTACTCTCCTCTTCGCTGCCATCATCTTTGCTTTCGCTCTCTTCGGCCTGGAGTATCTCGTAAACCTCTTCAACACATTTATCTTTTAAGTCACTATCTACAAACTCATCCTCTGGTCTCAAGCCGATATTGTTAAAATCCTCCAAAATCAGATTGATAACAATATCACAGCTTTGGTTCCATATATCTATTTTACGCCCCTGCCTTCTTAGAGGGTGTTTTAATACAATATGCAGCAGTGTGTGTGCGTAGAGATATGTTATCTCTTTGGGGGTATAGTGCTCTAATTTTTGGTAATCGACGCGTATGGTGTAGCCATTGGTCTCAAAAGCACTGCGACCATTTTGCCCAAACGTTGTAGGAATTGAGAGAGCCAATACGGAGAGAAAGGGGTGGTTAAAGAGAAAGTTAATGCGAATCTTCTCAAACAGGGAGTTTTGCTCTTTAGACAATATACTCTCCATACTTCTGCATCCATGCATCAAACGCCTCTAACTCTGCAAGGCTTTCATCTTTTGTAATTAAATCTTTTATCAACATTACGGCAAACTCTACAGGTAAATGGTAAGAGTATGCTAACAAGTTTTTACCCTCTTGTGCACTTTTGTACTTCTCAACAAGTGCGGCACAGAGAGCGTAGAGGCTACTGGGTTCATTAACAACCTCTTGGCTCTCACCTGCTAAGATTGCATCTACATTCGGTAGTGTTTTATAAACCTTTACAAAAGAGCTAAACTCTATCCCAGCGCCATACCCCACACAGCCATATATAATTGCTGCTATGGTATTCATTTGCTCGTTCTCTTTAAGTATGGCTGAGAGCATGCTCCAAGCCCTAGGCGTTGCAAATGCTGGGTTTGTCTCTGTATTTGCTGGCATTTGCGAGCTTAAAAGGTCTGGTCTAAACCCTAAAAAACCTATAATGTAGGGGTGGATACCATTTAGTATTGCCCACGCTTTAAAATCTTCGTAGTTTGGCTCTAAGACTATATGCACCATTCTGTTAATAAGTGGGGACGGGAGCTTAAAGACAATACCTTTATCATCCATTCTATTCCCTGCACAGACGATTCTCCACCCCTTAGGGAGCGAATACTCACCTATTTTTCTATCGAGAATTAGTTGGTAGACTGCTGCCTGTACAGAGAGTGGAGCTGAGTTTAGTTCGTCTAAGAATAGCACACCTTCAGACTCTTTATCTGTTGGTAAAAATATCGGTGGCATCCATTTAGTCTGCCCATTTTCGATTGCCGGTATACCACGCAAATCCACTGCATCGAGCTGGCTCAGCCGTACATCTGCTATCTCTAAATTGTGCTTTTTGGCAACATCGTTAACAATATAAGATTTACCGATACCGGGGCTGCCGTGTATAAAAAGAGGGGTATCGCTCTTAAGTAGAATATCTAAAAGTTCATAGAGTCTTTTTGTTCCAATTGACGGAGTAATCATGCTAATTTACTCTTTTTTAATAGTGTGTGGAGTTCGTCATTAAAGCTGTTTAACACTTTTATAAGCTCGTGCTCCTCCTCTTTGCTTAGTGCAAAGCGGTTCTCTATAAAATCGTAGATATTTGATGTATCGTTAAAGAGGCTCTGTAGAAGCTCCTCTTTTATTTTATCTTCAAATTTTCCCATATTTTTTACTTTAGTAGTCTATATATTTTAGGGCTTACGGCTAAATCTATTGCACGAAAGCCATCGAGGTTCTCTAACTCTTTTTTTGCACCAGACTCTAAGAGTAGTTGTACCATGTCCTCTTTACCTGCACTTGCACAATACATTAGTGCTGTTACGCCATTATCGTTTTTACTGTCTAAATCTATGCCTGCATGTACAAGCTTCTGCACTGTTTTATAATCTTGGCTAAAACAACTATTCCATAGAGCGCTATTGCCATCTATATTTTTAACCTCTAAATTGGCACCAAGCCCAATAAGTTCTGCAACAATGTCGCTTTTGCCCTCTCTTGCAGCCTTCATTAGTGCTGTATTGCCATATTGACCTACTTTGTCGATATTATCTGCAGTATAATCGTTACTCTCCATCCACTCTAGTGTTGTTTTACTTACTATCATACGCTCATCCAGTTCTCATGAGTATGACCTCTTTTTTTAAAGGCTATTGCCTCCTCTAAAGCGGTCTCTAATTTAGCAATATCAAAAAGATCTTCTACAGTTACTGCAATCTCTTTATAGACAATCTCACCATCTTTATTTATAATAAATACAGCCGGAGCACAAAGAGTTTTATCTATAAATACACCAAACTTTTGGGCTACTTTTATAAAATCGATAGAGCTATTTGCGGGCTCTACTGTTTTAATAAGTTCTGGAGAGAAGATATAAAGTAACGATTTGTCACTATGCCGACTAATCAACTCTACAAGTTCACTGTTACAGTGCGCTGCAGAGGGGAGTGTTATAATAACCTGCACTTTATCTGCCATCATCCCTATAACTTTTGTTTCGTTATTTACCATTTTTACTCTTGCCGATGGAGCTTCGCTGCCTACTTCTCTTACTTTTTTTAACAGTGTTACCGGTTGACCATTCAATGTTATACTCATACGCTTCTCTCTTTTATAAAGTGTGCCAAGTCACTATCCATACTAAGAAGATGCGTATCATACCACTCCGGCAATCTCTCTATATAGTAGGACTTTAGCATTTTGTCTCCAAATGGCGAGTTTTTTATATTTAAAAAATACTCCATCTCCGCTAAAACTTTATTATGCTCATCTATATGCTCTCTGGCTCTACTGTAGCCAAACTCTTGCATTAAACGCTCTTCTGAGGCAAAGTGCCCTTTTGTGTGCTCGAGTAATTTTGCAACTGTTGTTCGCAGACTTTGCGAATTCTCTAACTCTACACTGTTATAGATGTCGAGAAACTCTTTATGCAGAGTATCAATATCATCATACTCCAAAAGATGTTTTTTGTCGTCAAACTCTTTTAATAGTGGCATAGTTTCTCCTTGAGCTTATCCGGGATTAATAGATGCAAAATATGTTCCAAACTCTTAATCTAGGTTAATGGAACACTCTATGCATATACATTTTTAAATATTTAAAAGGAGAAACCATGGCAGTTTTTATAACTGATGAGTGTATAAGTTGTGATGCGTGTGCTTTAGAGTGCCCAGTAGCAGCAATTTTAGATGAGGGAAACGAGAGAAACCCATATGATGATAGTAGATACTACGTTAAACCTGAGAGCTGTGTAGAGTGTGTTGGTCATGCAGATCTACCAAGATGCGCAGAGGCTTGCCCAACAGAGGGTGCAATAGTTTGGGATATGCCTTATACCCAGGAGTATGAGAGCTACTATGCCGAGGGGAACGAAGAGGGCAAATATGCAATTAGAGTTCACAAGAAAAAGGGTCTTATGCTTCCATCTGTTAAAGAGCAAAAGTTTAAAGATGATATTGATTTCTCTAATAGAGAAGCTCACTCTAATGTTGGGGTATTTTAATGGCTGTTATGATAACAGACCTCTGTATTAACTGCGATACATGTATAGATGAATGCCCTGCAACTGCTATAGTCTCTGCAGATGAGTCACCAATAGAGGGTGCAGAGTTTACCTATGTAAAGCCAGAAAAGTGCATAGAGTGTGTAGATAGTACAGTACCAAAGTGTTCAGATGTCTGTCCAACTGAGGGTGCAATTGTATGGGATATGCCTTATACTGCTGAATTTAACGACTACTACTTAAGTAGAAATCAAGATGGTATATATAATATCCGTGTACATAAAAAGCAGGGTATCTTCTCTCCCGATAAGAAACCAAAACCTTTTAGAGAGTCAATATCTCTACAAGAACGCGAAAACCATGTGGATGTGGCTGTATAAGCCACATTTTTACTTTGGACTTACAACGATAAAAATTACCAATTTTCCAGAAAATATCTTTCAAATCTTTACAATTGTACAAATTTGTCAATTTACCATATCTTTTCGTGAATGTTAGCCACTTGGAACTTCTCTTTTTTATAGTTATTGACTTTAGTTTGATCAACAGAAATAGTTTTTTTGAGGGTATTTATGGTGAAAATATATAAATTCATCAGTTTTTAGCACTAACTTAGCGTTATGGAATAGTAAATGTATAGTCATTAGTGATTGTTAAACCCGAATTAGGCAATAGATGCCCAAGAATAATAAAATTAAAGGAGATTATATGAGTTGCGCATGCGGAACATCTGACAATAAGAATATTGAAGCAGATATACAAGAGAAGATAAATAACCATCCATGTTATAGTGAGGGTGCACACCAACACTATGCAAGAATACATGTTGCGGTAGCACCGGCATGTAATATTCAGTGTAACTACTGTAACAGAAAATATGACTGTTCAAACGAAAGTCGTCCTGGGGTTACAAGTGGTAAACTAAGCCCTGAAGAGGCTGTAAAAAAGGTACTCTATGTAGGTGGAGATATACAGCAACTCTCTGTAGTAGGAATTGCAGGACCAGGCGATGCATTGGCAAACCCTAAAGCTACATTTAAAACATTTAAAATGCTTCAAGAGAAGGCTCCGGATCTAAAACTATGCCTCTCTACAAATGGTTTGCGTCTTCCAGACTTTATAGACCAGATAGAGAAGTACAATGTTGACCATGTAACTGTAACAATTAACAGTGTTGACCCAACAGGAGAGATTGGTGCTAAAATCTACCCATGGATAAACTGGGAACATAGAAAAATATTTGGAAAAGAGGGAGCAAAAATACTTTTAGAGCAGCAGCTTAAAGGTATTCAGATGCTGACAGAGAGAGGGATACTTGTAAAAGCAAACTCTGTGCTTATTCCGGGGGTAAACGACAAAGAGCTTCCAAATGTTGCCAAAAAACTTAAAGAGATGAATGTCTTTTTACATAACATTATGCCACTGCTATCATCACCTGAATTTGGTACTAAATTTGGTTTAGATGGTGTGCCAAGTGCTACAGACCAAGAGACTATGGCTGTTCAAGATGCTTGTGGAATGGATATGACTCTTATGAAACATTGTCGTCAATGTCGTGCAGATGCTGTTGGATTAATTGGAGAGGATAGAGGAGACGAATTTACAAAAGAGAGCTTTGTAAATATGGAATTTACTCAACTTGAAGATATGTATAACATAGAAGCAAGAACCGAAAAACATGAGATGATAGAGAACTGGAGAGCACACCTTGAAGCTGCAAATGAGCGTGTTAAACTAGAAGAGGCAAGTAAAGCGGAACTCAGCTCTACAGGAGAGACAAAACTTGTAGCAGTAACTACAGGTGGTAATGGTCTTATTAATATGCACTTTGGTTCTGCACAAGAGTTTTTAATATATGAAGCTGGCGACAAAGCAATTAAGTTTGTAATGCACCGTAAAATTGAAAGTTCATACTCTGGAACAGACAGTAGTGAAGATTTTAATCCAATTGATGAGATTAAAGTAACACTTGGAGATTGCGACCTTCTATTAACAGAGAAAATTGGAGAGTGCCCTATGAGTGAGTTATCAGAAATAGGTCTTGTAACAGATGACAGCTACTCTCAGCAACCAATCGAAAAGTCTGTTTTCGATGCAGTACAAAAATACTTTTTCCAAGAGGAAGAGGTCGAGCTAGGGTAAACACCCTGCTCGATTAGACTTTTTCAAAACTAGATAGTTTTTCAAGAAGTCTTTTAATAAAAAGATGTAAGGTACTCATAAAGACTCTTCAAATTGTTTTAAAGTTACTGCCTTCAACTCTGTTCATCATTTATGAGTACCTTAGATCTTTTTTCTCTCTTTTTACTTTCTCTATTCAATACAAATTGCACTAATTTATAGGCTCTTTGCTGCGCTCAAAGTGAGTAGGTGTATTGGCATTTTTAGATCCTTCGGCTTTGCCTCAGGATGATGTGAGGGAGATGGTTCGAAATAGTAAACTACCGTCATCCTGAGTGAAACGAAGGATCTACTCCAAGAATATTTCAGATTGTGGAACACTTTTTGCATATCTACATTAAAAAGGAGCATATGATGATATCTATTAACGATACAACCCTGCGAGATGGTGAACAGGCTCCTTATGTTGCGTTTAATACAAAAGAGAAGCTCCAGATTGCGACTCTTCTTTATGAGTCTGGTGCAAACGAGCTAGAAGTTGGAATTCCCGCTATGGGAAAACAGGAGAGAAGCGACCTTAAAGAGATTTTGGCACTTAAACTACCAATTCCTGTTATGAGCTGGAATCGGGCAATTATGGAAGACCTTGAAGCCTCTTTAGAGTGTGGTGTAGGGGCTGTAGATCTCTCTATACCGGTATCTGATATTTTAATTGATGTTAAGTTTAAAGGGAATAGAGATCTGCTCTTGAAAAACCTTGAAAGAGTTGTAAAGAGTGCAAAACAAGAGGGGCTCTATGTCTGCATAGGCGGAGAGGATGCAAGCCGGGCAGAAGAGAACTTTTTAAAAGAGGTTCTTATCTTTGGAAAAGAGCTTGGTGCAGATAGATTTAGATATTGTGACACTGTAGGTATTTTAACTCCACATCAGACATATCAGAATATCTCTTTGCTTACTGACTTAGAGCTGCTGGATATTGAGATGCATACACATAACGACTTTGGTATGGCAACTGCAAATGCAATTGCAGGTATAGAAGCTGGTGCAAAAAGTGTAAATACCACCGTTATAGGTTTGGGCGAGAGAGCGGGAAATGCATCTTTTGAGCAAGTATTAATGAGCTTAACACATCAGTTTAACGAAAAGAGAAAAATATACCCCTCTAAACTTACAAAACTGGTAAACTCTGTTGCAAAAGCAGCCAAAAAAGAGATTGCAAGTAACTCTCCAATTATTGGAGAACATATCTTTTCGCATGAGTCTGGTATTCATGTAAGCGGAATGATTCGCTCAAACAATAGCTATGAAGCATTTAAGCCCGAAGAGGTGGGGCTAAACAGACACTACCCTATCGGAAAACACTCCGGAAGTGCAACTCTGCTCTACCACTTAAAGTGTTCCGGCTTGGAGCCTAGTAGAGAAAAGGTACAAAAACTGCTGCCAAAGGTGCGCAATATTGTTACCGAGAGAAAAGTAGTCTTAAGTGCGCAGGAACTTAAGGAGCTCTATCTATGTTCGTAGGTTGGATTCGGGGTAAAACGCTCAAAGATGATTTAGAGAGTTTTGAAGCTATACAAAGCATAGACAGCAATTTGGTATTTACTAGTTACCAGAGCAATCCATCACTTGCATTTGCAGCGTATGATGGTAATAGAATGCATGGTTTGCTCACTGCTTATCCTTTTGAAGATACCATTTTCATAAATAACTTCTACTACTCAAAAGAGCTTGAAGAGAGCGACAGGGTGAGACTACTTTCGCTGCTACTGCAAAATATTAATGAGGCTCGCTCTATTATCTCTTTAGCGAAGAGAGGTGACGAGAAGCTCTTTGAACCATTGGGATTTAAACCCTATGCCCGATTTGAAGAGTTACTCTTTAGCGGTGGGGGTGTCTCTTTTAATTTTAGCAGCACAACTGCCAAGAGTATATCGCAAGAGAACTATCAAACCACGCTTAAAAAGTTTGATAAAAAAGCGTGGCATGAGGATCGTTACGACTATATTCATAACTGTGTTGCAAAGAGCTCTACACTTATGCTCTCTAATGCATTGGGGTACCAACACTCCTATATCAGTACCAAAGGGTTTGTTAAAATCTCGCCTTGGGTTATGGAGCTTGATACTCCGGTTGAGGCAGAGAAGTTTCTTCGTGGGGTTATCTACCATAGAGGTTTAAAAAAGATAACAGCTTTTGCCCCTCAGGTAAAGGAGATTATTGAACTCTATGAATCTTACAGTTTTCAAAGAGTTCAGCAGCATACTCTTCTTTACCTGGGGAGTAAACCCAAAATTGATTTAGAGATGATTTATGCTCTATAATAAACTCATATAAAGGATAAAAAATGGCACTAACAGAGGAACAAAAAGAGATAAAAAAAGCGTACGCAAAATACAAAAGAAAGGTTACAGAGATAGCTGGCGAGATTCATGATATTGTCGAAGATACTATCTGGACTGACTACAATAGGTTAGCAGAGCTTAGCAAAAAGGTTGAGATTGCTATGCAAGATGTTATCTCTTTTAAAGAGAAACACGATTTCCTTAAATAGGCAATGTCTGGTCGCATAGATGGAAGATATTGTTACTAAAGAGAGAGTACTCTCTCGCAGAATTTGCGAATGCGGAGAAAAGAGCGTGCAAGAGGCGATTGATATTTTTGATGAGACTGATCTCCCATACAAAAAGGCAAAAAAACTCGTTACGGGGTGCAATAAATCTTGCTGCAGAAGACCACTTATGGCTCTTTTTAAAATGGTAGAGTTTGGAGCAATCGATTATGAAGAGATAAATTTTCTAATCGATCAATTCGAAGGTAGAAAATAAGGAGATTTATAATGAACCTATATGATGATTTTATTGAGTGGGTGGAGAGAAATAATCTCGATTCAATTATACCAACAGCACCCTCTTTACTAGATGAGCTCACTATGCTTGATCTCTCGAAACATAGACTACAAGAGCTTCCAGACTCTATAGAGGTGCTTAGCAACCTTACTGTACTCAAAATTGCCGGTAACAAACTAACAAAGCTGCCTGATACCATTGGCAAGTTAAAAAACCTTCGCAATATACAGTGTAACAATAACCTTTTAACTGAGATACCCGAGTCTATTGGGGAGTTGGAGTCTTTAATTGTTGTAAACTTCTCAGGTAATAAATTGAGTGCTCTACCTAAGAGTTTTTACAATTTAAGCCATTTAACTCGCTTGAACCTTGCGACAAATTGCCTAAAATCGCTAGATGAGGATATGAAAAAACTTACTAAACTTATCTATATCTCACTTGATACCAACTACCTTAAAGAGCTACCTGATTGTTTTGGAGATATGGAGTCTCTCTATTTTCTTGAACTCTCTTATAACCAACTTACTACTCTACCCGACTCTTTGTCAGAAGTTGAAGAGTTGGAGACACTCATATTAGAGGGAAATAACTTTAAAAATCTTAAAGCATTAGAGGTGCACGATATGCTTGTTCGCCTAAATCTTAATGAGAATGGATTAACCGAACTCGATTTTGATATTAGCAAACTAGAGGATCTACAGATACTCTCGCTTGATAGTAATGAGTTAACAACCCTGCCCGACTCTCTTTGTGAATTAGAAAACCTAAAAGAGCTGAGTCTTACATCTAATGAATTGAGTGCTCTTCCAGATTGTATCGGAAATCTGGAAAACCTTGAAGAGTTGGATCTAGAAGATAATGAACTAGCTACTCTACCAGAGAGTTTTAGTAACTTAAAAAATCTAAAAAAACTATTTATAGCAGATAATAACTCGGTCACAGTACCCGATATGCCGTGGCTGGAGTTTTGTGACAAAGGATAAATTATGGTAAATAAAAAACTTATACGAGATTTGCTGAACGAAACAGCGTGTACACATAACGATAAAAAAAAGAGTAGTTGTGATAAACCAAAACCGGGTGCAACAAGTGGTGGTTGCGCTTTTGAAGGGGCTCAGATTGCGCTCTTTCCATATGCAGATGCCATACACCTCGTGCATGCACCCGCTACATGCCAGGGGGCGTCTTGGGAGACAAGAGCAACACTTACAAGTTATGAGGGTGAGAATAATACTGTCTCTGGCTACTATACAGATGTTACAACAAATGATGTAATCTTCGGAGGCGATCAGAAGCTAGAGGATAGTATAGAGTATGTTATAAAAAACAAAGCTCCAAAAGCTGTATTTGTCTACGAGACATGTGTAACAGCCATGATTGGTGACGATATGGATAGTGTAGCATCACGAATGCAGAAGAAACATGGTATTCCTGTTGTTGTTGTACACTCTCCGGGCTTTGTTGGTGGAAAAAACTTAGGTTCAAGGCTTGGTGGCGAGGCTGTTTTAAACCAGCTTATAGGCACAAGAGAGCCCAAAGAGGTACACCCATTTGGCATTAATTTAATTGGAGAGTACAATGTTACCGGAGATATGTGGCAATATACACCTATTCTTGAGAAGATTGGTATTAAAGTAGTCTCTACACTTGCCGGAGATGGTAGAATAGAGAATATTCAGATGGCACACACTGCAAAACTGAATGTTATAGTGTGTGCAAAGTCTCTTGTTACACTTACGAGAAAGATGCAAGAGAAGTACCAAATCCCATACATCTCTATCTCTTTTTATGGAAAGAGAGATACTACGAATGCAATTCGAAGCATAGTAAATGCCTTTGGAGACGAAAAACTCTCTGCAAAAGCAGAAGAGGTAATTAAAGAGGAAGAGGAGAAGTTAGAAAAAGCTCTTATACCATA
>JANTGQ010000012.1 GCA_024762845.1 Nitratifractor sp.
ACCTTTAACAACACGCCCATTGTCTACATCGAGACATGGGATAATTCTTTTTGCAAAATAGTCCATTGATTCACTTAATATGTTTTTAGAGAGTATAACGAAAAAGAGTTAATATTAACTACATATAAAAATATCTGGAGCAGAAGAGTTGACGACAAATAGAGTTACAAAAGTAACAATGCAACTCTATAAGTAATAAATGCAAATAGCCAGGCGGTAACGGTAG
This sequence comes from Nitratifractor sp., assembly GCA_024762845.1. Lineage (GTDB taxonomy): Bacteria > Campylobacterota > Campylobacteria > Campylobacterales > Sulfurovaceae > JAADEQ01. The sequence goes on from JANTGQ010000012.1 coordinate 227, forward strand.
TAAAGAGAATTAGATAGCCAAGATATTTAATACCACCTGCTTCTTTTGTAAATACTGTGGCTGCTGCAAAACATGGGAGATAGATCATAACAAATACAATAAAACTCAGTGCGACAGGTAGAGTAAGATTTTTTGCTAAAATCTCTTTTAGGGAATCGCTGCTTTCATCTACCTCGCCAAGTGAATAGAGGACTCCAAGGGTAGAGACAACAACCTCTTTTGCTGCAAGTCCAGTTTCAAGCGCTACGCTAAGTCTCCAATCAAACCCTAAAGGTGCGAAGAAGGGCTCTGTAGCTTTACCAATTTGACCAAGATAACTCTGCTCGAGGAGTTTTGATTGGAGTTCATTTTCTAAAAGACTCTTTTTGGTGCTATTAGTTTCGCTAGCAACTTTAGCACTATAACTCATTTGTAGCTCTTGGTTTTTAGGGTAGTTGCTTGCAAACCAGATAAGAACAGCAGCCAAGAGTATAAAAGTACCGGCTTTTTTTACATAACTTACTGCGTTAGAGTACACAGTATGCCATATCAGCTTTAGTGATGGTAATCTATACTTTGGCATCTCCATTACAAATGGTTCATCTTCACCTTTGAAAACTACAAGTCGAAGGATCTTTGCCATTACTAAACCTAAAAATGCACCAGAGATATAAATTAAAAAAAGAATATTACCGGCAACCGACTGAGAAAAGAAAGCGCCAGTAAAGAGTACGTATATAGGCAGTCTTGCACCGCAGCTCATAAAGCCAATGATGAAGAGAGTAATTAATCTATCTTTTTCATTTTTTAATGTTCTTGCAGCCATATAGGCAGGAACAGAGCAGCCAAAGCCAGTAACCAAAGGGATAAAACTTTTACCATGAAGTCCAAATTTGTGGAAAAAACCATCAAGCAAAAAAGCAACACGGCTCATATACCCTGTAGTCTCCAAAAGTGCGATACCAATATAGAGAATCAAAATATTTGGTAAAAAAAGTAACACTGCCCCAACACCAGCAATAATCCCGTCTACTATAAGACTTTTTAGGTGCTCGTTGCTAATTAGTGAACCAACATAATCACCGAAAGTTCCAACTGCTGCGTCAATATAATCCATTGGGATATTTCCAAACTCAAATGTAGCTTGAAAGAGCAACCACATAAAAAAGAGAAAAAGAGGAATTCCAAAATATTTATGGAGTAAAATAGCATCTATCTTTTTTGTAAAATCTTTATTCTCTTTAACTCTTCTACAAGTTACAGTTTCACTTTTTAGTCCATAGGCAATAGCGTAAAACTCATTTGCTTTAACCTCCTTAATATCTTCTGTATCGTGGTGGATATAGATATGTTTTAAAGAGTCGGTCATAAGTGGATAAAGCTCTACAATAATTGGGTCGTCGTGTAGTACTTTATAGAGTCCTTTATTTTCAAAAAGCAAGGCAATTGCTACCTCTCTATTTGTCCAATCTCTATAAGAGAAGGATTTTTTGTCAAGAAAAGTTTGGATAGATTTTACTTCTGTCTCGAACGCATCGCTATAGATAATATTACTATGTGGTTTACTGTTAGAGTCAGCAAGGTCGTGGACACGGTCTAAAAGTTCATCTACACCCTCTTTTGTCTTTGCAGATACAAGAATAACCGGAACGCCAATTATTTTTTCTAACTGCTTTGTATCGATAGTTATCCCCTCCTCTTTGGCTTCATCAGCCATGTTAAGAGCTATAACCATCTTTTTATTCAGTTGTAGAAGCTCTAGGGTTAAAAGGAGATTTCGCTGAAGGTGCGTAGAGTCAACAACATTTATAATAACATCATACTCTTCATTTAAGAGATACTCTTTTGCTACTTTCTCCTCTTGGCTATACCCTTCAATCGAGTAGGTGCCTGGCAGGTCAATTAAGTCGAACTGATGGCAATGGTGCTCGAAACAAATCTCAGTAGTCTCTACAGTAACACCTGAGTAGTTTCCAACTTTGGCTCTATTGGCATTACTCATAGAGTTTATAAGCATTGATTTCCCGACATTGGGTTGACCAGCTAATACTACTTTTACAGAAGATAATCCAATTTCTTGGGCTATTGTTGCACTATCTGCATTATTCATCTACTGACTCCAAAACTTTTACTGTAATTTTTTCTGCTTCACTTTTTCTTAAACCAATATCTGTTCCACTTACCAATATTTGTAGCGTATCCTTTATAAGAGAATAAGCCTCTATCGTAACAATAGCGCCCTTTACAATACCAAAAGAGTATAGTCTCTGTTTGAGCGCAGAGTCGGTCTCTATTTTTACTATCTCGGCTTTCTCACCTATCTTAAGATCACTTAAATGCATTTACTGTTCCTTGCTTTAAATTATGTAATGATAACGACTATCACTTTAAATAAAACTTAAATTTGCTTATAAAAGTGATTTACTGTAAAATAGTAGAGGTCTAAAGAGGTGAGTTTACCAAGAGTAAATAAAGTCGCTTATCTGCTGGAGTAAACTGGTTTTTTAAAGGGTAAACAATAGACCAAAAGTAATGCGGAAAAGGTGTGGTATAGAAAGTGCAAAGAACTTAGTGCAAAGGGTAAGAATAGTATGAGTAAAAAAATCGGAGTAAATAGTAATTGCCCCTGCGGAAGTGGTAAGAAGTATAAAAAGTGCTGCCAACTGCTCCATCAAGGGGCGATAGCTATAGATGCACTAGTACTAATGAAGTCACGATACAGTGCATATGCAGCTAGAGAGTGTAAATATATTGTCAAGACAACACACCCTAGTAATAGAGAGCAAAAAAAAGATAGAGATCTCTGGCTAAAGGAGATATCTGACTTCTCTATAAACAGCAGCTTCGAACGATTAGAGATATTAGAGTACCAAACTGGTACAGATGAGGCTTATGTTACTTTCGCAGCAACAATTAATGGAGAAAAAATTATAGAAAAGAGCCGCTTTCTCAAAGAGGGAAATAGATGGCTCTATGAGAGTGGTATTTTTTTATGATCTAAGGCAATAGTTATAAGTTTTCTATGATAGAGTACAATTTAAAAAGAGATAGTTATGAGTAAAAAAGTTGCAATTATTGGGGGCGGGGTATCTGGGATAACTTCTGCACTTATACTTGGTAAGTTAGGCTTAGATGTCACACTTTTTGAGAGAAAAAAAACACTTATAAGTGGTCCTCCATTTTGTCATCTGCATGCTGGTGGAAACCTCTATAGAGAAATCTCTGATGAGCAGTGTATAACACTTCTAGAGCAATCGATTGATTTTGCCAAACTCTACCCGCAATCTATCGATAAAAGACCTACTGTAATCGCCCTTCCTTCTGACGACCCACAAGAGCCACAGATGCTCTTTAGACGTTTAGAACTTTTAAGAGCCATGTATAAAGAGATGGTGCGAAAACAGCCAGATTGTGCAATTTTAGGCGAGAGCGATAACTACTTTGAACTCTTTAGTAAAGAGCAGATAATCGAACTCTCCAAAGAGCCCGAAGCCCGCCACCCTAAAAACAATAGAGAGTGGCTGATACCATTTGCTAAAAATGTGGATATTAAGAGCATAAAGTTTCCTGTTATTGTGGTGCAGGAGTATGGTATAAACCTCTTTAGCGTTGGAGCAAGTGCCGGCTTGGCTCTTGAGTCGATGCCTAATGTAAGAGTCTATCGAGAGTACGAAGTTACAAATGTGCAAAGGGATAAAAATAGTTTTACACTCGAAGCTAGCAGCTACATAGGAGAGTTTGATTATCTCATTAATTCCTGCGGATTTCAGACTGGCGTAATAGATGATATGCTTGGAGTTAAAGAGAAAAGAATGGTAGAGTTTAAAGCTGCTTTTACTTCTCTTTGGAGCCAAAGAAGCCCCTACTGGCCAGAGATAATATTTCATGGAGAGAGAGGAACACCACGTGGAATGGGGCAATTTACACCCTACTGCGGTGGCTTCGTGCAGCTACATGCAATGACACAAGATATTACCCTTTGCAAAGAGTGTCTGGTAAAGACAACGCAGCAAAGCTCCTACCCAAAGCTTGGGACACACCTCCTTAAAACAATCGAGAGTGGCTGGGAGAGTGACGAGTATAAAATCAGAACAAAAAGAGCAATCGCTTATCTTGCAAAATTTTTACCCAAATTTAAAGAGGCAAAGGTGGGTGGCATACCACTCTATGGCGCACAACAAATTCCAGGTGTAGACCCTACCCTTCGGGTTGCAGAAGTGGCATTTCCAAAGAAAAATTATGCACGCTGCGAAATAGTAAAGGTATCATCTGCTGTTGATATGGTTGCTGAAATTATTAAAAATATGCAAGAGTGCAGTCTGTTGGACGAGCACCCTACAGCAGAGTTTACATTGGATGAAATCAAATCACTAAAACGAGAAGATATAGAGAATAGAGCCCAAAAGATAGCCCAAACACTCGGCTACCCTCTGGAGATGTCTAGAGTTTGTAACCCACTATAGACTGCCCTACTCTCTCCAGTAGTTGTAAATCCAAGGTGATGGCTTGATATGTCTATACCATTTGCCACTAATACCAAGTGCCGCTTCAGGTGGGTTTGGTAGTCCATGGAATAGTATAATTTTGCTCCCTTGTGGGATTGATGGTGCTTTAAACCACGATTGTACCCAGCCAGGGGCACACTTATATTTAAAGCTTGGCACCCACTCATCTGGCCAAAACTCCAACTTTCCAAGTTTATGCATTTCGCGGGAGAGATAGGCTTGCTCATGCCGTACCTCTTGGCGAACCTGATCAAAGTTTTGAATAAAGTAATCAAGAATTTGTGGATATTTACCAACCTCAAAACGAAAAACCGAAGAGTTTCCCTCGAGTCGATTTTTTCGTAAATGGTCACGTGCAATTAAAAACTCTCCAGGGTGGGTAAAAAAATCATCGATAGAAGAGACAATAACAACATCAAGATCCAAAAAGAGTGTTTTCCCTTCTAGAGCACCAAAATCTTTGGCAAAAACAGTCAATTTTCTCCAACCTCTCTCTGGCAAATGTGATGGGAGATCAAGCTCTGGCAACGGCTGTATCTCTACCTCTTCTCTCACACCTTCGCCATTCTCAGTAAAACATACAAATCGAAAAGGAATCGACAAATTACGCTCTACCATAGCATAGAGACGATTAACATACTCTGGTGGAAATTTGTCCCCCCACTTCATACATATAACATTAACTCTATCCATACTTTGCCTTTATTTGATATAGTATTTCTCTAGAACACTTCGTCGATATATAGCATTACTAAACTTTAAAAATTATACCCAATTAAATTCTATTTAACCCAGATTTCGCATTAGAGATTACAGAACTCTAATGCGAAATCTGGGTTTAATTTTAAAAGAGCAGATACGTACGGCAAGAGTTAATCCTGATTTAACTGAAAAAACACCACTCTATTTTTTAGAAAAAAGAGATCACTGTTATCACTAATCATTAGGTATCTGCCACCTCCTAAATTTGCCAAACCTTCAAAATCTGCCAAATCCCACCCTTTTTTGCTCTCCATTTGTATCAGCTTTTTGCTTTTGCATAAGTTGTTTGGACACTGATTGATATAGAGTTTTCGAAGAGTTATAACATAGTTTAAGAGTCCTATGTGGGCTCGCTCTAGGATTAGGAGGTTTCCATCATCCATTACTTCAATAGCTACAATTGCATTTTTTTTGATTGAGTCTATTTTTAGATGCCACTCTTTGCCACTTGTAGAGTAGATTGTTTGATCGGTTTTCTTATCACCTTTTTTTGGGTATTCAAGAGCTGTTATAAATCCGTACTTTGGATGAAAAGCCAAAGCTTCAAGGGATTTATTGCTTGAGCGTAGTTTTGCTCTCTTTAAAGCTTTTGGGAGTGGGAGATTTTTTATTTTTTTGCAGTCATACGTAAAGCTTGCAATTTTTGGTTTTCCTTCGAAGCTTATATAGAGCTTACCGTTGTTATCTAATGCTACACCTTCGCTGTCTCTTTTATATTTTTTTAATCTTTTTCCGTTTTTTCTTTCTAAATTACATGCATTTTGTGGATTTAATTTAATACCTTTGGTGGTAAATTCTACCCCATAGCTAAAGAGTCGCCCTTTGTCGCTAACCATATAGAGCTGCTTTCTCTTTTTATTGAATGCTAACCCTGAGAGCTCACTAAAGTTATAGCCTTTAAATTTGTCATTTAAATCGATAGTTTGGATAAATTTTATCTCTCCACTATAGCTTGGTGGTGCAATAGTTTTAGCAGTGGCGCTAGAGCCTAAAAGCGTAAAAAGGAGAGCTAAAGTAAGGGTTCTTATAATCAAAGGTGTAACTACTTTCTTTTTGCTCTATAGCTAAGAAACTCTTGGAGTAAAATAAGTGCTATTCCTAAGTCTATCATTACATCTGCTAGGTTAAACACGGCAAAGTCAAAGCCACAGTGCCAGTAGACATAATCTACAACTCCCTCTTTAGTAAAGCGATCATAGAGGTTGCCAAGTGCACCGGCAGCGACAAATGCTACACTTAAAGGGTATCTCTGCAGCCACCCCTCCTGAACAATAAAAAATGCCAAAAGTGCAATAAGAGCAATTTGTACCCACTTAAGATTGTCACCTAAAAAAGCCAACATACTAAACGCAACACCTTTATTGTAGTGCAACTCCAGAGATATGCACTCTCCTGGCAGGTTGTAACCAGCCTCAAAAATATCTTTTACTCCCTGGTCAATTATAAAGATACCAATAAGCGCAAAGGCAAAAATAGCTAATTTTCTCATCTATTTAATGCCTGTTTAAAGAATGCAACACTTTTTTCCATCCACTCTTTGAGCACCTCTTTATTGCTCCCCTCTAGAAGCAGGCGGATTTTGTTCTCTGTACCTGAGTATCTAAATAGCTGCCTGATACCGAGATTCTCTATCTCTTCTTGTAACTGCGTTAATCCCTCAATATCCTCTAGCGGTATCTTCTTCTCTACTTTAAGATTTACTTTCTCCTGCGGGTAGAGCTCAAACGGGTTAAATGCGTCACTCGCCTTTTTGCCGCTTTTAAGCAGATACGCCAGTGCCTGCAGTGCACTTAAAATACCATCGCCTGTTTTTGCATAGTTACTAAAGATAATATGCCCACTCTCTTCACCGCCGAAGTTACTACCAACTTTTCTCATAAGCTCTACTACGTTTTTATCTCCAACACTGCTTCGGTGTGTCTCTACACCGTAGCTTTTCAAGTAGTCGTCAAGTGCCTTATTACTCATAACTGTTGTTACAAATTTTTTATTCTCTAAAAGAGTATTCTCATTTAAAAATTGCGCAAGCGCGCCCATAAGTTTATCGCCATTTACCACATCACCCTTCTCGTCAACAACTACAATTCTATCTGCGTCGCCGTCGAGTGCAACACCTAAGTCGGCTCTAGAGTCTCGCACAGCTTTTGCTAGAACCTCTGGGTGCATTGCACCGCATGTTTCATTAATATTAAATCCGTTTGGTTCATCGTTAATTACAATAACATCTGCGCCGAGCTCTTCTAGGATTGTAGGTCCTACAATGTAGCCGGCTCCATTTGCACAATCAACTACAACACGCAAGCCCGCCAGAGAGAGCTCTGCGGGAAAAGAGTTTTTAATGTGTACAATATAGCGCCCTATTACATCATCTATACGCTTAGAACGCCCTATTTTTTTGCCAGAGACTTGTGCGCTCTCAAGCAGTTTTTCGTCTTTATAGATAGCCTCAATTTTAGACTCTATTTCGTGGTCTAACTTATTACCCTCTGCATTAAAAAACTTAATTCCATTATCACTATATGGGTTGTGGCTGGCACTTATCATAATAGATGCATCGCAACGCATATTGCTGCCGATAAATGCGATTGCAGGTGTTGGCATAGGACCTATTTGTATCACATCGTAACCGACAGCAGTTAACCCGGAGACAATTGCGTTTTCTATCATATATCCGCTTCTTCTTGTGTCTTTGCCCACCAAGATTTTATTTGTCTTTGAGAATGGTTTAAAGTAGATACCTGTTGCCATTGCTAGCTTCATTGCTGCTGTTGCAGTAACTTTTACTCCGGCTTTTCCTCGTACCCCATCTGTACCAAATAGTTCCATCTACAAACCCTTTTTTCTATTAATTTCGCTCGGAAAATTTTAATAAGGGGATTTTACCCAAAAAAAGTGATATTTCCTACTATTTAATAAAAAATTAATGAAAAATTAGATAATATTCGCAAACTTTAAATAATTTAGGTTTATTGCCTAAGTAAAATTACCAAGGATAAGTTAATGGCAAATCATAAGTCTGCTGAGAAAAGAGCAAAACAGACAATTAAAAAAACTGAGAGAAACAGATACTACAGAACTAGATTTAAAAACATTATTAAAGCAGTTCGTAGTGCTGTAGAAGAAGGAAACAAAGAGGGAGCTCAAGAGGCTTTAAAAGTTGCAAATAAGCAACTTCACCACTTTGTAAGCAAAGGGTTCTTAAAAAAAGAGACTGCTTCAAGAAAAGTGAGCAGACTTCACAAATTAGTAAACTCTCTAGAGGTTGCGTAACCTCTTGCCTTCTGGCACCTCAACTATAGAAACTCCCCTACCGTTAGGATTACCTTATGCTTAAAAGCAAACTACAACCATTTATAGATAGATATGACGAAATTACAAGTCAGCTAAGTACACCAGAGATTGCAAGTGATATTAAAAAGATGACTGAACTTAGCAAAGAGCAGTCTAACCTCGAACCAATTGTAAATAAAGCTAAAGAGATTATCGAAGTTGCAGAAGCAATCGAAGAGAATAAAGAGATGTTAGGAGATGCCGATTTTGGGGAGATGGCAAAAGAGGAGTTAGCAGAGCTAGAGCCAAAGTTAGTGGAGCTGCAAGAGGAGATAAAGATCCTTATGATTCCCAAAGACCCAAATGATGATAAAGATATCTATCTCGAACTTCGCGCCGGAACAGGTGGGGATGAGAGTGCGCTCTTTGTAGAGGATACATTTAAGATGTATAGCCGCTACGCGGACAAACTTGGTTGGAAAGTAGAGATTGTAAGCTCCTCGGAGGGAACTGCTGGCGGGTACAAAGAGCTTATTATTCTTATTAAAGGTGAGAGCGTCTATAGTAAGCTAAAGTATGAAGCCGGCACACACAGAGTGCAGCGTGTACCAGCTACCGAGACACAGGGGCGTGTGCATACATCTGCAATTACAGTTGCAGTAATTCCTGAAGTTGGTGATGTAGAGGTCGATATTAAACCAAACGATATTAAGATGGATGTCTACCGCTCAAGCGGTTGTGGCGGGCAGAGTGTTAATACAACCGACTCTGCGGTGCGATTAACGCACATTCCAACTGGTATAGTTGCAGCAATACAGGATGAAAAGTCTCAGCATAAAAACAGAGACAAAGCGATGAAAGTCCTTAAAGCGCGTGTATACGAAGCGCAGATGCGTGAGCAGATGGATAAACTAGCAGCCGATAGAAAGCTGCAAGTTGGTAGTGGCGATAGAAGTGAAAAGATTAGAACATACAACTACCCGCAAAGCCGAATTACAGACCATAGAATTGGTCTTACAATCTATGCACTCGATGATGTTATGAACAATGGTGCTCTCGATTTGGTAATTGACCCGCTTATAGCCCATGCACAAGCCGAAGCACTACAGGCAGCAGAGAGTGGAAATTAATGAGCTCTACTTAGAAAGATAAAAGAGCTAGTTAAACCCATATTTTGAAATAAAATTATAGATACCTCTAAATTATCTATAATAGAGTTGAAAATATGGTATGGCGAATTCGCCTATTGAAATTTTACACACCTCTTCAAATAGATATTAACCCTAGAGTTTTGTAACTCTTAAAATAAAAATTCTTTTTTTACATAAATTTTACTTTTCCTTTTAAGCTGTGATATAATACTATTTACTATTAGTTAATATAAATAGTGTATATTGTTTGTATTCAAAGCAGGGCAATTGAAATTTGCACAAGAAAAAGGAGCATAATGAATATCAATGAACTACTAGATCGTGCGGAACGGTTGTTCTTAGAGAAAAAATATAGTGATGCTCTCAAAATCTATGCAGTTGCTCTTGAAAAAAGTAGCGAATCTAACGATGCCTATGTAGGTGCGATACTGTGTGATCTTGGTTTCGAATTTAAAGAAGAAGCACAAGTTATCTACTACTACTTTCAAACTATAAAAGATAGTGTAAAAGATCCTAAGAGCACCATAGAACAGTTGGCATCTGCTCTTCATACAAGTAGTGATGATATTTTTGATCTTATAGATGCAGAGGTTGCTCTTGATGATGGTATAGAGTATGACGATTTTTTAGATATTATTCAAGATAAAGAGAACTTTCAAGAGGCATTTGAAGATGCTATATTTTCTACAAAGGTGATTATCTCTAAAAAGTCACAATTTATCGACTTTATTAAAAGATTAACCGATAATGGCTACTATGGTGTAGCGCTTGATTACCTTGAGAGTCATGCTGGGTACTACCAAAATGACCAGGATATACTAACACTCTATTCACTACTGCCTAAAGGGCAACTCTAAACCATATTTAAAACTTTTAGAGCTGCTCCTGGCTCTGCTATATAAATCCAAGGAACAAATAGATGAGATACCCATATAAAGAGGGATTATATATTACCGAAGATAGTCGAGAGGTCTCTGGCGATACCTACTTTTTACAAACTGCACAAAATAGTAAATATATCGATAGTTTGGATGCAGATATTAATATTATAAGCACTGAAGAGCTCTATAGAGAGTGGGGTCTAGAAGCTCTTAAAGTTGTGGGAATTACCGGAACAAACGGTAAAACTACAACAGCTGCGATAATTTACTCTCTTTTAATAGACCTAGGGTATGGCTGTGGCTTACAAGGAACAAGAGGGTTCTTTTTAAATGACCAATGTATAGATGAGAAGAGCCTTACTACACCTTCAATCCTTCAAACACTTTTTCATATGAGAAAAACTCTGCAGAGTGGTACCGGGTATTTTGTTATGGAAGTGAGTTCACATGCAATTGACCAAAATAGAATTGAGACAATAGAGTTTGCACTTAAAGTCTTAACAAATGTCACGCAAGATCACCTCGATTATCACAATACGATAGCAGAGTATCGAGCTACCAAGAGTCGTTTCTTCACAGATAATAGCTTAAAACTTATAAACAAAGAGGAAGCCTCTAAAATTGTATTTAATGAGCATAAAGCCTATACATATGCACTCGAAGAGGCTGCTAGTTTTAGAGTAGAGGCTTTTAGTTTAGAGGGTGGGATAAAAGCTGCTATCAACTACTTAGGTGATATTCAAAGTTTTGAGTCCAATTTAGTTGGGCTCTTTAATGTTTACAATTTAGCTGCAGCTGTCGCTTCGGTTAAACTAATTACAGATGATTCGCTAGAGAAGATATGCGAAGAGGTAGTAAACTTTGGGGGTGTTAGCGGGCGTATGCAGGTAATTTCGCATACACCGCTTGTAATTGTAGATTTTGCACACACACCAGATGGGATGTTAAAGGTATTAGAGAGCATTAAAGATAAAGATTTGGTAGTTCTATTTGGCGCCGGTGGAGATAGAGATAGAGACAAACGTCCAAAAATGGGTCTAATTGCTGCAAAGTTTGCAAAAAAAATATATATCACCAGTGACAACCCAAGAAGCGAAGATCCAGCAAAAATTATAGAGGAGGTTAGCGCTCCATTGACTGGAAAAGAGGGTATCTTAAAAATAGTTGATAGAAAAGAGGCAATTAACGCTGCAGTGAAAGAGCTTAAAAGCAGCGAAGCACTCCTTATTTTAGGAAAAGGTGATGAAACCTACATAGAGATTCAAGGAGAAAAGATACCATTTGACGATAGAGAAGTAGCAAAAGAGGCACTTACCGCCAATGGCTTTATATAATACTAACAAAGAATCAAGATAGTTTCTTCTTCTTTTAAATCCGTATTGTGCATTAAAATTGCTTGAACCCGAATTATTCATTAGAATTATACGAAATCTGCCAAACACATGTGTTGTAGGTATTTACGGAAAACTTAAGGTGCACCCGTAGGTGCATCGATGGTTTCTCCGTAAGTGCCTTCAGTGCGATGGTTTGTGTAGAGTTCTGCAATCTCTAATGCGAAATCTTGGTTTAAGAGAGTGCTTGTAAGATATCTGTTGACTTTAGCAACCTTTTAGTTTAGTTTAGCTTACTTCTTATCAGCAGGGATTCTCTTAATTTCTGACTCATCTTTTTTTGCATACTTTTTCATGTCATCAGGTTTTATTTTAATCAATTTTGCAATTTCGGGGTCGATATCGAGGTTTTCATCTGCTTTTGGAGCAACTTTATCATCTAAAGCTGTTTCACTACTGTGAATTTTTTCATCATAGGTTTGGATATTTCCGATAATTGAACCACCCTGCTCTGTTCTAATACCTTTAGTAATTATGTCACCATCAATTGAGCCGCCACTTGTAACCTCTAAGAGTTCACTCGCAACCACTCGACCCTTTACACTACCCTCTACTTTTATCTTCTTACTCTTACACTCTTTCGTTGTAACTGCACCACTTTTTGTTATCTCTAAAGAGTCAATTGAACGTACAACACCATCTACAGCACCGCCTAGCGAAGTCTGATTGGCATTAATTAAACCATTTAATTTTCCACTCTTTGTCACTTCTGCAACTGTAGCATAAAGAGTTCCTATGAATTCACCAGAAACTTTTACATTTTTGGCATGTACTGTACCGCTAAACTTTGCACCTTTCTCTACAAAAAGTGTATCATCGATAGTAATATCGCCCTCATATTCACCACCAATCACGAGTGAACCTTTCCCTTCGATAGTCGCTTTTACTATAAAATTATCTTTGATAATTGAAAGATTATTTGTTGGCGTCTTAACCATATCTGTCGATACGGGCACTTTGGGTGCTGCTGGTCTTACCGGCTCTTGTGGTTTGCTGACTACTGGCGCTTCCTCTTTTTTACTGCTAAAAAAACCCATACTAATTCTCCTGACTTTAGGTTGTTAATCCCTATAATTATAGTATCTTTTCATTAGAGGAGTTTTAAGAGCTAAAAAATACTAATTATCCGCATCTACATTATCAAGAAAACGGCTAATTGCACCAAAAATATTGCCCGAACCCTCTGTTTGGAGCTCTTTTACCTCTACATCACCCTCTATTGTTGCACCAGATCGGACATCAAGCATCTCATTTGCTCTAACCTCTCCACGGATATACCCATTAACTACAATATATGGAGAAACACACTCATAGGTTATAACCTCTGCACCTTTACAGACCTCTAGAGACTCTTTGGAGAGAATATCACCATCAACCATACCGGCTACTCGTGCTCTGTTTGCCAAAATATAACCTGTTAGCTTTGCGCTCACTCCTAGCTCGATATCACTAGCTTCGAGAGGACCTTCAACTTTTCCTTCGAGGAGTATCGCTTTTGCCTCGATTTTACCTTTGACTATACCACTCTTTTGTACAACAACACTATCTTCGCAAGTTACACTGCCATTTACTGTGCCATCTATGATAATTGCTTCACAAGATTTTACATCTCCCTCTACAACCATACATCTTGATATTTTACTGCCGTGCTTTGGTGCTGTGACTAAACTGTTCCCTTCTTCAATCATACTCTCCTCACTTGTAAATACATTCATTTTATCTATATTCTACACTGAAAAAGCGAAGAGAGCACTATTCTATGACAGGTTGAAATATTTTAAATCCGAATTTTGTAATAGAGTTGCAAAATTTAGGTTAAAGAAGCCTACAGAGATAGAAAAAAGTTTCTTCCCTACCCTACTTTGCCATAATATCTTTTACTATTCTATAACCATGATTGAGTGCAATTGCAATAGAACCACCACTCTTAAAAGCGATGTCACCTGCAATATAGATACCTTCTACCGAAGACTCCAGGTTCTCTTTTATAATTGGCTCTCCCTGAGCATCAAGTGCCAGATTTGCACTCTTTAAAAAATCTACCGGTGTAGTACCACCAATCGCATAGATTACCCTGTCGTATATTTGAGTTGTACCATCTTTATAGTTCACCTGCACCAAGCCGTCAGCATCTTCTAAAGAATCGATATCTACCCCTAGCTTTGGCGTTACAGTTGCATCTTTAAAAGCTCTCTCAATCAGCGCTATATTTGTAGGATTTGGACGGTTAATTTTCTCTCTTCGGTAGTTTAGTGTTACGCTGTTGCTCTTTCCTAACTCAACTGCATACTCGGTTGCACTATCTCCACCACCTACGATAAGTATATTTTCTCCTTCACTGCACTTATCAAGGTTAAAGTTTACACGGCTTCTGATTTTAGCAGGTATCTTATAAGCTGGTTTATTTGGTTTTCCCATTCTGCCAATTGCAATGACTATACTTTTGCCTACAAAGTCACCTTTGCTTGATCGAACGTTAAAGAGCCCCTCATTTTTAGTGATTTTATCAACTTCACAATTAAAAAATGCATCCATTTTATGACTCTTTATAAGGTCATCAAAAAAATCGAGTGTACTCTCTTTTGTGCCATCACTAAAAGGAACATTTCCCTCTATCTCAACAATTTGCCCTTGCCAATCTTTATCGACTCGTTTATTCTCTTTATAGAACTTTCTAATGGTATCGGAGTGGTTATCGCTTTTCTCTAAGAGTAGAATCTTCTCTAGACCCAAAGCTTTCGCCTCGATGGCACTACCTATACCACCTGGACCTCCACCAATTATAATAATGTCGTAAATATCGTTCATCATAACTCCTTCAACTGCGATTATAGCAACTTTTTTCTACTCACTAGGGTAAAAATATAGTCACAGAGAAGAATATTTCTGCTATTTGTTACAAATAGGGGATGAGATTAACCCACGCTACATAAAAGTAGTGTAAAGTAATTGTGTTAGTTTGATGACTTCTGTTGCATCATAATCTGGGATAATCCAAATCTAAGCATCTAGCTCAATTTTTGGTAACTCTTTTTTACTCTTCGCGCTCAAGGTGCCCACCTTTTTGATTTTGCTAAATAGACTCCCCTGCCCGCTTATTAGACGCAACTTTGCGGTATCATATGCACTTTGTGCCTGGGAGAGTCGCTGCTCGAGCGTTAGAAACTCCTCTAAAAAGAGTGCGAACTTATCATGCATCAATGCTGCTTCTGTAGCAAGTTCAATCATATTTTTATCGTGGTTTGCCAGTTTCCATAGTGCAGAGACTGTCTTAAGTGTTGTCAAGAGTGTTGTTGGTGTAACTACAGCTACATTACGTTCAAATGCATACTCAAAGAGGCTCGAATCTATCTCTACAGCTGCCAGGTATGCAGCCTCAATTGGTACAAACATCAGAGTAAACTCGGGGGCTTTGAGTTGGCTTAGCATATGGTACTGCTTGGTGGCTAAGGTATCAATATGGCGTTTCATACTAATTATATGGGCTTTTCGTGCACTCTCTGCTTCGCTTTTGCTCTGGGCTTGCACAATACAGCTATAATCTTTAAGTGAAACTTTTGCATCTATTACTATATGTTTCTCTTCAGGCAGAAATAGTACTACATCTGCACGCAAACTCCCCTGCTCCTCTTTATAACTCTGCTCTCTTTTGTACTCGATTCCTTCTCTTAATCCACACGATTCAAGTGCTTTTTCCAAAATAAGCTCACCCCAGTTCCCCTGGAGTTTGGAGTCACCTTTGAGAGCTTTGGTTAATGCATTGGCTTCACTTGCAAGCGTCTGATTAAGAGACTTTATCTGCAGAAGCTCACCCCGAAGTGTCGAGAGAGATTTATGCTGATTTTCGTGTATCTGCTCTAGTCTGTTTTTAAAGCTCTTCAACTCACCCTCAAAAGGCTCTAAAAGAAGCTTTAATTGCTCTTTAGAACTGCTCTGAAAGCTCTGTTGCTTCTGTTCCAAAAGTTCAGAACTTAAGAGTTTAAACTCTTTGAGCATTT
>JANTGQ010000013.1 GCA_024762845.1 Nitratifractor sp.
AAGGTGCGTAAAAAGAACTTGACAACATGGCAGATGCTTGATATATTCTGTAATACATTAGGTGTCTCGAAGCGGGATATTGGCTACGCCGGATTAAAAGATAAACATGCAGTTACTATACAGTATATCTCTCTACCAAAGAAGTTCAAAGAGCAGTTGCAAAGTTTTGAGCATGAGGGGATAAAGATTCTAGAGAGTACTCTACATAGCAGTAAAATAAGAGTAGGGCATCTAAAGGGTAATAAGTTCTGGATGCGCTTTAAAAGAGTCCTTGGTACACAAAAAGATAAAATAGAGTCTGTTTTAGAGTGGATAGAGAAAAACGGTATGCCAAACTACTTTGGTCTGCAGCGCTTTGGAAATAGTGGAACAAACTATCTCGAAGGAAAAGCAATAGTAGATGGTAAGCTTAGAGTAAGAGATAGAAAAAAAAGAGAGTTTCTTATCTCTGCTTACCAGAGTTATCTATTTAATATGTGGCTTGCGAAGCGTATTACGCTCTCTACTCTTTTGGAGAGTTTTACACCTTCAGAGACAGAGAGGGTTTTACAATTGCCCAAGGGAGCCCTAGATGGTACGATAAAACAAAAACAGTTTTTAAAGTTGATAGATGGTGATCTATTTATGCACTACCCATTTGGTAAAGTATTCTATGAAGAGTTAGAGGTTGCAGTAGATCGCTTTAGACAAAGGGATATTTCGTTAACAGGTTTAATAGCGGGTAAGCGTGCAAAAAGAGCACAAGAGAGTGCAGCCCTTATAGAGAGAGATTTTGATGAAGAGATAAACGAAATGGGTAGTAGAAGATACGCATGGATATTTCCAGAAATCCTAGAGAAAAAGTATCTTCCGCAGAGTGCATGGTATGAGTTAAGCTTCTACCTGCCCAAAGGCTCATACGCAACTGTATTAGTTGACTTCTTAAAAGGTGCAAATATTGAGTGATAGCTTAGATGAGCTCATAATATGTAGTAAGTGTCATAAGTTGCATAGAAGAGTAAAATTGCCACATAAAAAAGTGGCAAAGTGTAGCCATTGTGGTAATATACTCTACTCTAGTGTTGCAGATACTATGCAGAAGGCTATCGCGTTTGCAATTACTGCACTGACTCTTTTTATCATTGTAAATATTTTTCCTATTCTTAAAGTTACAATAGCCTCAGAGCAGACAAATCTTATTGTACCAGAGATGGTTTATATTATGTTTGAGAATGGCTTTATTGTTATTGGTTCGATGTTACTAATAGTAGTACTCCTAGCACCATTCATTGTGCTGCTCTCTTTTATTACCCTTGGGGTATTAAGTTACCTTAAAATTTACAAACACTTTGCAAGAAAGATAATCCTCTTTTTAATTATCAGCAGGCAGTGGGCGATGGTTGATATCTTTACAATTAGTATACTTGTAGCATTAGTTAAACTTTTTGGTTATGCAGAGATTCATTTTGGTGTCGCCTTTTATGCGTTGCTCCTCTTTGTTATTGTAGATATATTTTTTCTTAAAACAATCAGACCCACAGAGCTTTGGATATACTTTGATAGAAAGTATTCCGACAGAAAGTACTCGAAAGGGAGCTAAATTTAAAATGAGAGAAGAGAAGTATATACGCTGCCCCTATTGCGAAAGTGTAAATGAATCAAAGGGTGATATTGTCTATTGTCGAAATTGTAAAAACAGAATTAGTGGTAAAAAAGAGATAAACCTACAAAATGCATGGGCACTCTTGATTGCAGCTATGCTATTTTATCTAATTGCAAACTTAAACCCTATTCTAGTAGTAGTGAAATTTGGAGTGCTAAGTGAAAGTACAATAATGGAAGGTGTAGTATCACTATGGGAAGAGGGGAACTACCCGATTGCTGCTATTATATTTATCGCATCTATCTTTGTGCCACTGCTAAAGTTTATTTTGATACTATATATATTGATAAACTATAAAAAGCCAACGGGCGGTAGCCGAAGGGTTGATCAGGCAAAGCTCTACCATATAACAGAAGTTATAGGTCCATGGTCAATGATAGATATATTTGTCGTGGCTATATTAACAGGTATTGTGCATATGCATAATGTAAAGATAGTCGCAGGGGTTGGTGCCACTGCATTTGTTTTGATGGTACTTTTGACAATGCTTAGCGCGATGTCTATTGATATACGTTTAATTAAAGAGGGAAAAGATGGAGATTGAAGAGCCAGTTATTGCCAATAGAGGCAGTAGGTTTAATTTTTTAACATCAATATGGATTGTTCCATTTATCGCTGCTATTATTGCGCTATGGCTAAGTTATGAACACTTTAGTAAATTAGGTCCAGAGATACGAATAGAGCTAAAAAACAGTGGAGGCTTAGTAGCTGGGCAGAGTGTAATAAAGTTTAGAGATGTTCCTGTTGGTAAAGTCTCTAGAATAGAGATTAATAGCCAAAAAGATGGTGTTGTTGTTTATGCTCGAATAAACCAGGATGCAAAAGAGTTTTTAAATGAGACAACAAAGTTTTGGGTGGTCAAACCAGAAGTTGACTACTCCGGTGTGAAAGGTTTAGATACACTTTTAAGTGGCTCCTATATCTATATGTATGCGAAGAAAGGGAAACAGGAGAAAGAAGAGTTTACTGGATTGGATCTGCCATACATAGATATTAACAGTGGCTATTATTATGTTATAGAGTCTACATTTCCGGTAAAGGTAAAGGTAAAAACACCTGTCTATTTTAAAGGAATGAAGGTTGGAGAGATAGATAACTTGCAACTTGATACAGAGAGTAAAAATGTAATTATTGTTATTCGAATATATAATGAGTATGGGGACTTAATTAACAGTACTACTAAATTTTGGGTACAGAGCTTGATGGATTTAAAATTAGCAGATAATCGCTTGGAGATGAATTTTGCTCCTCTGCCAATTCTGTTGCTTGGGGCAATTGGATTCGATAGTAAGTACGATAAAGAGTATGATAAGGGCTATAATAAAGTGTTCCAACTCTACAGAAGTGTTACAGATGCGAAAGAGAGGAAAGTTGGCTTCTCTAAATCGCGTTATAAAAAGTTTATCTTTAATTTTAGAGGTGATGTCTCTTCTTTGGATATGGATACACCAATTAAGTATAAAGGTTTTAAGATTGGAGCTATTGAACATCTAAAGGTGTACTACAACTCTAAATTAAAAAACTTTGAAGCTCAATGTTTTGGTAAAATTGATGTTTCAAATTTTAGTACTGAAAAAGATGATGGTTTTAGCAACTTTAAAGATTTGGTAAAAAGTGGTATTATCGCTAAGCTAAAGAAACCAAACTTTCTTATTAATCAATCTGTTATTGAGTTGGAAGAGAATAGTGCCACTACAGATCTTGTAAAGAATAGAAAGCTAAACGCATATATCTTACCTACAAAAGAGTTTAAAGATACAAACTTACTGCTAAGTCTAAGCGAGATTAGTAAAAAGATAGAGAGCCTTAATTTAGAGAAGAGCGTTAATGGCATTAATAGTGTTATAGAGAGCACAAAAGTACCAATAGAGAAGCTAGGTAAACTCTTAGAGAGTGCAGATAAAAGCATAAAAAATCTCAATACCATTATAGGGAAAAAAGAGTTTCAAAATATTGGGAGTGATGTAGAGAGCACGCTAAAAGAGTTTCAAAGGAGCCTAAAGACACTTAATAGAACACTTGGTACATATGGAAAAGATTCTCTCTTTAAAGAGAAGATAGAGTCACTATTAAAAGAGTTGCATGACTTAACTGGAAATACCAATACGCTGCTCTTTAAATTGAATAAGAAACCAAACTCATTAATATTTGGAGAGTAACTATGCGAGTAATATATCTTTTTCTATCACTATTTATACTAGCAGGGTGTAGTAGTAGAAGTAGTGAGTATCTTTTACCAACGGCTGATGTTGGTATTGTAGGTAGTGCAAAATATCCAGTTGGTCTTAAAGAGGTTGAGGTTCCGGGCTATTTGAACAGCGACAAAGTTCTTTTTCAAAAAGGGGCTAAGCTCTATAAGGTAGATGCAAATTTTGCAACAACGCCAAGTAAGTTGTTAACACATAATGCAATTGTTGCTCTGAAGAAGTCACTCAATACCCCTAATATACAACTCTATCCTTGGGATTTTAAGAGTTCTCGTGGTGTTATTGTAACAATTAAACTTGACGATTTTATATTTAAAGATGGTTTTGTGCATGTTAGAGGGAGTTACTATATTAAGAGTGCTACTGGAAAACTCTTAAGCGAGAAGAATTTTGATTTGCAAAAGCATTCGAGTGAAGATGTAGGGAGTGTTGTAGCGAACCTATCGAAACTATTTAATCAGGTGGTAGTAGAAGTTGCGCAGAAAATAGCTAGATGATAGGTGTTTTTTAGTAGAATTTCAAAAATTTTTCTATAAAGGTAGATTATGGGTGATTATATGATTTTTTCTGGAACAGCAAATCCAGAGCTTTCTCAAGAGATATCTGAATATTTAGATATTCCACTCTCAGCAGCGACAATTAATAGATTTTCTGATGGCGAAATTAATATACAAGTAGCCGAGTCTGTACGTGGAAAAGATGTATATATAGTGCAGCCAACATCTGCCCCGGCAAACTCTAATTTGATGGAGCTTTTGATTATGGTAGATGCACTTAAACGCTCATCTGCTAAGTCTATTACAGCTGTATTACCATACTATGGTTATGCACGTCAAGATAGAAAAGCAGCACCGAGGGTTCCGATTTCAGCGAAACTCGTAGCAGATATGATGGAAGTCGCAGGTGTAACAAGAGTGGTTACTATAGACCTGCACGCTTCACAGATTCAAGGATTTTTTAATATCCCTGTTGATAATCTTTATGGAGCAGCTCTGTTTATAGACTACATTAAAGAGAAAAATCTACCAAATCCAATTATTGCATCTCCAGATATTGGTGGGGTAGCAAGAGCGAGATATTTTGCAGAGCATTTAGGTTTGGATATGGTTATTGTAGATAAACGTCGCGAAAAGGCAAACGAAGCTGAAGTGATGAATATTATTGGTAGTGTAGAAGGTAAAGATGTTATTTTAATCGATGATATGATAGATACTGCAGGTACAATGGTGAAAGGTGCAAAAGCACTTAAAGCCAATGGTGCGACTTCAGTAATGGCATGTTGTACACACCCGGTACTCTCTGGTCCTGCGTTTGAGCGTATTAACAGTGGTGAGATAGATGAACTCCTAGTCTCTAACACTATACCACTCAAAGAGCAATCTTCTAAAATAAAAGTTCTAAGCACTGCAAGTTTGCTTGGAGAGGTGATTAGAAGAATTAACAACAATGAGAGTGTAAACTCTCTGTTTAACTAAGGGTATAGATGGCTGCTAAGATACCACAGGCGAACATTAGAAACTTCTCAATTATTGCACATATTGACCATGGTAAGTCAACACTTGCTGATAGGATTATTCAAGAGTGTGGTGCAGTGAGTGACCGTAAGATGAGTGCGCAGGTAATGGACACGATGGATATAGAGAAAGAGCGTGGAATTACCATAAAAGCGCAAAGTGTGCGTTTGACATACTTTAAAGATGGGCAAGAGTACATACTTAATCTTATTGACACTCCGGGTCACGTTGACTTTAGTTATGAAGTTAGCCGCTCTTTGGCATCAAGTGAGGGTGCACTTTTAATTGTAGATGCAGCGCAAGGGGTAGAAGCGCAGACAATCGCAAATGTCTACATTGCATTAGATAACGATTTAGAGTTGCTCCCAGTTGTAAATAAGATAGATTTACCAAGTGCTGACCCAGATAGGGTATTGGCAGAGGTAGAAGAGGCGATTGGTCTTGACTGCACAGAGAATAATCTTATCTCTGCTAAAACAGGGCAGGGTGTTCCAGATTTGATAGATGCAATTGTAGAGAGAGTTCCGGCACCACAGGGTGATGAGAATGCACCGACAAAAGCGATAATCTACGACAGTTGGTTCGATAATTACCTTGGTGCATTAGCACTAGTAAGAGTATTTGACGGTTCGATAGAAAAAGGGCAGATAGTCAAGATGATGGGTGCAAATGAAGAACATCAAGTTTTGGATTTAATGTATCCAAATCCAATTGCACCAATTAAAACTCGAGTAATCAATACAGGTGAGATTGGCATAGTTGTCATGGGGCTAAAGACAGTTGAGAGCTTGAAAGTGGGAGACACTGTTACAGATGCAAAAAACCCAACACTTGAGCCAATTCCTGGTTTTGAGCCTGCAAAACCCTTTGTATTTGCCGGGCTCTACCCAATAGAGACTGACAAGTTCGAAGATTTGCGAGATGCATTGAACAAGTTAAAATTAAACGATTCAGCTTTGGCATTTGAACCCGAGAGTTCTCTTGCATTAGGGAGTGGGTTTAGAGTTGGTTTCTTGGGAATGCTGCATATGGAGGTCGTAAAAGAGCGTCTGGAGCGTGAGTTTAATTTAGATCTTATTGCAACAGCACCTACCGTTGTCTATGAAGTACTGCAGACTGATGGCGAGAAGGTAGTAGTTCAAAACCCAAGTGAATTACCGGAGCCTTCAAAGATAGATACAATATTTGAGCCATATGTAAAGGCGACAATTCTAACGCCAAAAGATTTTGTTGGGAACTTAATAAAACTCTTAAATGATCGTCGTGGTATTCAAATTAAGATGGATTACCTGAATGAAAACAGAGTCTTGCTTGAGTATGATATTCCCATGAATGAGATAGTGATGGATTTTTACGATAAACTAAAATCTATGACCAAAGGATATGCAAGTTTTGACTATGAGCCTATAGGTTTTAGATCAGGTGATTTGGTAAAACTTGATATCAGAGTTGCTAATGAAGTGGTAGATGCTCTGAGTATTATAGTACCACAAGAGAAGGCACGAACGCGTGGATTAGCATTTGTAAACCAGTTAAAAGAGTTAATACCTCGCCAACTCTTTGAAGTTGCAATTCAGGCAAGTATCGGTAATAATATTATTGCTCGAAGCAATGTAAAGTCTATGGGTAAGAATGTAACTGCCAAGTGTTATGGTGGTGATATTACAAGAAAAAGAAAACTCCTCGAGAAACAAAAGGCCGGTAAAAAACGTATGAAATCAATCGGTAAAGTGCAGGTGCCTCAAGAGGCATTTATGGCTGTACTTAAGATAGAGAGTTAGGTAAGTAATGCATTTTATTCAAGAGAGTATGTTTCATATCCATCTTATTATGGCTATCTCTTGGATTGGTGGCTCTGTTTTTATGTTTGTACTTGGTGTTTCTCTACGAGACAAAAAGGTACAACAAGAGGTATATCCCCATATTGGTCCTATATTTGGCTGGTTTGAATTGCTTGCATTAATTGCACTTTTAATCAGTGGTTTCTATCTGGGCTCTTACTACAATCTTTTTGTTCTACTCTTGCACCCTAATGGCTCTGGTATCTCTGATGCTGTTGTAACGAAGGCGATACTTGTTGCGATTTTGACTGTCGCAACAATAATACATTTTATAATCGCTTATAAGACAAATGGAAAAGTAAGAACTAAGTTTGAAAATATACTCTCTAGAGGCTCTTCGATGCTTATATTTTTTCTAAACCTTTTTGTAATGCACTATGCGATTGTTTTACGGGATACTCTATAGTAATGGCACCTCCAAGCAATATAATCACTATCTATGGTAGAAATGCAGTTTACGAAGCGTTAAGCGACACTAACTTAAAAGTATATGCACTACACCTAAGCAGCAGCAATAAAGCTTCTGAAAAGATAGATAGAATGGTTAAAATTGCAAATAAGAGAGATATTGAAATTAAGTACCACTCAAAAGAGAGACTTAGCTTTATATCGAAGAATAAAAAACAAGATCAGGGAGTGGCACTCGATATTGTTCTAGATAACTTTGCAAAAGCAGATAGCTTTAAGAAGTTGACAAACTATAGAATATTAGCCCTTGATGGTATTGAGAATCCGCAGAATTTAGGAATGATAATACGATCAGCTGCAGCAGGTAAGATAGATGCTATTGTAGTGCAAAAAAAAGGTACTGCATCGTTGGTGTCACCACTTACAATTAAAGCTAGTGTTGGAACACTCTTTAAAATTCCAATTATCTATACTGACTCTTTGGTTAAAACTATAAAAGAGATCAAAGTAGATGGGTGCGAGGTAATTAACCTCTCTCTTGAAGCAGAAGGGAGTCTTTTTGAGACTAAGCTTGAAGAGCGTGCTATTTTTATTTTAGGGAATGAGACAAGGGGAGTATCGAAGGAGCTTGCGCAGTTAGCCACCACGAGTGTAAAAATTCCGATGCAAAGAGGAGTAGAGTCTCTAAATGTTGCAGTTACAGCCGGGATAATTGCTTTTTTATAACAAATATACCAATTACTTGCGAAAAATATATAAAAAATACCTTTTTTAAAAAAAAATTAATTACCATTTGGTTATAATGCCGGACTAATTGAGTCTACAGACAGAATAAAGGGTATAGAATGTATGCAATTATCAAAGCGAGTGGTCAGCAGTTCAAAGTTCAAGAGGGTGATATCATCTGTTTTGACAAAATGAACTTAGAGCCTAAAGCAGAAGTTGAGTTTAAAGAGGTACTAGCACTAGATAATGGTGAACTTACAGTTGGAGCACCATTAGTAGAGGGTGCAGTAGTTAAAGGTGAAGTAATTAACGAAGGTAGAGATAAAAAAGTTATTACTTTCAAAAAGAGAAGAAGAAAAGATTCTAAAGTTAAAAGAGGTTTCAGAAGAGACTTCACAAGAGTTAGAATTACAAGCATTGCGTAAGCAACGCTAAATAAATAAAGGAGAAAAGATATGGCACACAAGAAAGGTCAAGGATCAACTCAGAATAACCGTGACTCAGCGGGACGACGTTTAGGTGTTAAAAAATATGGTGGTGAAGCAGTAATTCCTGGGAATATCATTATTCGCCAAAGAGGTACAAGAGTAGTAGCTGGTGAGGGTGTAGGAATGGGTAAAGACCATACACTATTTGCTCTTGTAGAGGGTAAAGTTGAATTTAGCAACGTTACTAAAAACAAAAAACGAGTTTCAGTAGTAACTGCGTAGTTTTATAATATTACATCTTACAACATTACATCTACGGTAAAGTCTGTAGATGTAATCACTTCATTTTTTAATTTCACTTAAACCCGGATTTAATCTTACTATTATATCTCTATCTCCAATAAAGAGATTCTTGTGTTTTTATATTGTTCTATTTTGACTTCTTGTTGTAGAGGGTATTAATTATTTTGAAATATGAGAATAAGAAGCAAAAGCTTCTGTTGAGTATTTGTTGAATTTTTGATTAATACTCGAAATCTTGAGTGGTTGTATCCTGGTTGTTATCCATTATGGCATCAACAATATTCTCTTCTTTACTGGTATCGCTCTCTTGTTGCAGGCGCATTTGCTGTATCTGGTACTCGGCTCGTTTACGACTGTGGATTTCGTCTTGAGCTGTACCCTCATTAGGGAGTTGCTGTTTGCACTTGCTATGACCTAGAATCCAACCATCTTGATAATTTTTGTCTCTTCCGGAGCTGTAGTAGTCTTTTGTAAAAACACCTTCTCCAGTTTTACAGCCATCTCGTACACCTTGCTCAAACGATTTGCCTTTGCTTGCTCCAAAGTTTATCTTTTTATAGCAGTACATCCCAGGCTGACAAGGTGTAGATAAACCACCCGAGCGTCTGGAACATCCACCAATTACAGAGATTGCAATGACAGAAAAGAGGGTGTATTTGACAATTTTATTCATTTTATACCTAGTGTAGTAATTTGTACCAAATCCAAATTAAATAATCCGGGATAACAGACGCAAAACAGTTCATATTTTATATATCTATACAGAATCTAAACTATTTATTGTATATTATTTCGATTGAATTCGGTATTTAGAAACTACATTTTACCATATCGTGATAAAATATCTCTAAAAAAGATTTATAATGCTATATAAGAGTATACTTTTTTTGGCTATTTTGACGATTGCTCTGGCTGCTACTCCGATATCAACTATTAATAGTATACGGAAAAAGAGTGGAGCTACTACTTTAACTTATAGTAAAAAGTTGTCAGTTGCTGCATATAAACATGCATATTATGTTAGCAAAAGCAGCTTATTGGGACACTATGAAGATAGTTCTTATAACTATTTTTATGGCAGTGCACCTTGGGATAGAGTTTTAAGAGCGGGTTTTGGTACAGCTGTTGTAGTAGAAAATATATCATTTTATGAAAAAAACTATAGAGCATCAATTAGAAAACTTATGGGAACGGTTTACCATCGGCTAGCTTTTTTAACACTTGAAGTAGACTCTATTGGGTATGCAACGGTAGGAAGGATATATGTTTATGATATGTCCAACTCTAAAGTAGCGGCACTCTGCAAAAAGCACTATAAGAATGCCCCTATGGTTATTAACGGTGTATGTCCAAACTCGAGCGATATTATTCCAGAAAATCTTTTTAAATCTGCAATGTGGAAAATGAAAAGCAAAGCCAAGAGTGTCATAATGTACCCATATCGTAACCAAAAAGGTGTTGGAGTTAGGGGAGTTGAAGAGTCACCCAAATTTCTCAATAGATTGTTTGGTTACCCTGTATCTGTTACATTTAACAGTATATATGCATCTAAAGTGGTTTTAAAAAGCTTTAAATTATTTAAAGGTGCAAAAGTAGTGAGTGGTAAAATAGTAACATCTAGGAGTGATACTCATAAAAAAATAAAGCCAAATACATTTGTTTTCGCACCGGATAGATATTTGAGTCCAGCCAGCACCTACCGGGTGAAAGTTGTAGCACTTGTTAATGGAAAACGAAAAGTAGTAGAGTGGAGCTTCAGTACGCGTTAATATTGGGCTACTATGGTGAAGCTCATATGTTAGGGGTTTAGCCTTTATAGATACCTTCAGGTAAGGTCTCTTCTTGACCTGGGAATATACTTTCGACATTGAGTTCTGGGTGTATGAGCTCTCTTAATTTCTTCTCTACGACCATTTTTGTTGTCATGGTGCTCATAGAACAGCCATTACATGTACCGCCCAACTCAATATATATGGTTCCATCTAGTACACCTAAGTGTCTCATAGTCCCTTCGTGTGACTTAATATACTCTTCGATTTTTGGTAGATAGTTTTTTGATGCTACGTAAATATCTTCATCTGAGAATGGTAACATTACTCTTCCTTTAGGTTAAATTTGGCAAAATATAACAAAAGTTATTTAAAGCCTGCTTTATATGAGAAAAAAATAAGTCAAATGGGGTGCTATGCGTTGCTTTAGCTGTGATAATTTATCAATAAAACCTGTATGTGATGATTGTATAAAAGATTTTCTGACACCAGAGATGATAAAAAAAGAGGTAGGTAATTTAGAGGTTATCAGCTTCTTTGACTACTATTTGACCGTAGAGTTTATTAAGAGCAAATATACAACAAGTGGATATAGGGTTTATAAGTTTTTGGCGCAAAAGTTTATAGCACCGTTTATCAGAGCTTATTTAGAAGGTATTAAGAGTACTCCTCTCTATTTAATTGGCGTGGATGAAGATATAAGCCGTGGATACTCAAATGTAGCGCAAATGGTACATTTTGGCTCCCTAAAGAGTGATGTAAAAGCACTACATAATGTATTAAGGGCAAAAAACAGAGTGAAGTATGCAGGAGAGTCGCTAGAGTTTCGGCTTAACAACCCACGAAATTTTATCTATAAAGGGCCAAAAGGTATAGATGCAATTTTAATAGACGATACTGTAACAACAGGTACAACACTTGAGCAGGCACATAGGGTTTTAAAGGAGAGTGGAGTTAATGTACACTTTGCGCTAACTTTGGCTAATGCAAAAGAGGGAATGGATTATTAATAAACCCGGATTTTGCATTAGAAATCACAGAAGCAGCCTTAGTCATTGTACTATGGGCATTTACATGACCGCAGGGAATCCAGACTTGCAAAAAAATCATCGCTTAACCTACGGGTTAAACTCAAGTTTTTTGCACACACCCTTAGCACAAGCACTTAATGCTTTTCTAGCGATTTTAATATAAAATCCGGGATAAACTAGGTTTTTAAAGCTTTAGTGCTATAATTCAGAAAATTTTAATTAAAGTAGGTAGAGATGAATATTTTTGATGATGACGATTATATGAGCACAACCCCGAAAGACAACTTTATGTCTATTATAAAGACTGCAAATCAAAACATTGTCTCTATGGAGATAGAGAAAGTTTTTGGTCGCCTAGCACTTGCTGAGAAGCTACTAGAAGAGAATGGTTTAGAAGAAAAGTATGAAAGTACATTAACCCATTTTGCTGTTACAGACGCTGCGGAGTATGATAACCGAGTAAACTCTATATTTATTGAGACAGTTGGTAATATAGTAACACAGTGCGAATAGGATAGAGTTTGTTAGAGAGCGTAGAGAGAAGAGTAGAGCAATTTGTCGGCTCATTAAATGAACATGATATTGCAAGAGTCATAAAAAAAATACCAGCGGGCAAACGTTTAAGAGCGAGGTTGATGCTAGAGATTGCTGGTAGTTCCAAGTCTGTAATTGATACAGCTGCAATTGTAGAGATGATTCATGCTGCAAGTTTGTTACATGATGATGTAATTGATGATGCCGATACAAGACGTGGAGTTGCATCAGTAAATGCTCTCTATGGTAGTAAAAGTGCAATTATGATTGGCGATGTGCTCTACTCCAAAGCTTTTTATGAACTTGTGGCAGTTGATAAGTTTGTTGCACAAGTGGTCTCGAATGCCGTTGTACAGTTGAGTATTGGTGAGCGTAAAGATGTTGTTATGGGAGAGCAGTTTTGTACCGACAAAGATGCTTATCTGGAGATGATTTACCAAAAGACAGCTGCACTCATAGAAGCAGCAAGCGAAGCGGCAGCAATTTTGGCAAATAAAGATAGAGAAATTTATAGAGTATATGGTAGAAATCTTGGAGTTGCTTTTCAGATGATAGATGATATTTTAGATATTGTTTCAGATACTGAAACTTTAGGGAAACCAGCTCTGAATGACTTTGTAGAGGGTAAAACAACGCTGCCTTATATTTATCTTTATGAGGAGCTTGAAAGTATGGAAAAAGAGAAGCTAAAAAGTATGCATAGACGCGCTTTATCTGTGTCGGAGCAGCAGTGGATTCTCTCTAAATTTAAGGAGCACAAAATAATAGAAAAGGCGAAAGAGGAAGCGTTTACTTTAATTAACGAAGCAATTGGCTTAATGCAAAAAGCTGGAGAAAAGGGTTTAGAAAAGATTGCACTGAAAATGGTCGATAGGAGTTTTTAATGCGCTACCAAGTTTTGAGTTTTAACTATAAAGAGTGCTCATTAGAGCAGAGAGAGTCGATTGCCTTTAAGAGCAAAGAGGAGATAGAGACTTTTCTAAAGACCATTACCGATTTTGACTTTATTCTTGAAGCATTTGTTATCAATACCTGTAACCGTGTTGAGATAGTAACATCCAGTAGAGACAGTTTTGCTACCTACCATACAATTTTAGGAATTTTGAGCAAAACAAAGGGTATAAACTTTTATGAGCTTGAGAAGAGTGCACTTTATTATGAAAAAGATAAAGCAGTTGAACATATCTTTAAAGTAGTCTCATCTTTAGAGTCTATGGTTATTGGAGAAGCGCAAATTACAGGGCAAGTGAAAGAGGCATTTAAAATCTCTTTTGAGAACAAAACAGCAGGAGCAGAGCTAAACCGTCTAGTAAGTTCTGCCGTTCGCTGTGCCGCGCAGGTGAGAAACTCTACTAATATCTCAGAGAATCCTGTATCGATAGCATCCGTTGCTGTAGCACAAGCAGAGGTTGAGAGAGAGTCACTCTCAGGTATGGTTGGTTTGGTTATAGGTGCTGGCGAGATGGGGAGATTGGCAGCGAAGCATCTTTTGCGAGCAGGTGCAGATGTTTTAATAGTCTCTCGAACCATAGCACACGCTCAAAGTCTGGCAGAGGAACTTGGCGAGAACGTTAAAGTTGGGGAGTATGAGAAGTTGTCCTACTATTTAAATAAATATAGACTTCTTTTTACTGCAACACGAGCAAAAGAGCCAATAATTACAAAAGAGATGGTTGAAGAGAAGCTAATAAACAGAACATGGTTTGATATGGCAATTCCGAGAGATATTTCGAAAGATATTGATTTTGATAATATAAAGGTTTACTATATTGATGATCTGCAAGCGATATCGAGCAGTAATCATGCTCTTCGTAGAGAGAAGGCTCTGGAAGCAGCAGAGATAGTCTCTGAGCATAAAGACAACTTTTTGAAGTGGCTACATGCATTGGCGGTAGAACCGGTAATAAAACAGATGCGTCTAGACGTAGAGAATATTGTAAAATCAGAAGTGCAAAGAGTTGTAAAAAAAGGTTTTGTTCCAAAAGAGTATCAGCAGAGTCTAGAACATATGGGAGTACAACTCTTTGATAAATTTTTACACCAGCCTACAAAGCAGATGCGACAACTTGCCAAAGAGAGTGATCAAGAGAATGTGATTGAGGCAATAAAAGAGATTTTTGCACTCAATACAGACTCTGTAGACCCAAAGATTTATAAGTAAAAAGGAAATCCAGATGAAATTTTCGCAATCGTTTATCTATACCTCTAAAGAGGCGCCAAGTGATGCAGTACTGCCAAGCCATATCTATTTGATACGAGGTGGATTTATACAGAGTATCGGAGCTGGGCTCTACAATTTTTTGCCTTTAGGAAAAAAGGTTTTAGAGAAGGTTAGAGCAGTTGCCAAAGAGGAACTTGATGCTGCAGGATGCCAAGAGGTAGAGCTCTCTTTTGTAACGCCAAGTGAATTCTGGAAAGAGAGTGGGCGTTTTGAAAAGTACGGAAAAGAGCTTTTGCGTTTTAAAGATAGAAAAGATGCTGAGTTTGTGTTAGGACCAACACACGAAGAGATGATGGTTAATTTAGTACGCCAGTATGTGAAAAGTTATAAGCAACTACCTGTTAACCTCTACCAGATAAAGACAAAGTTTAGAGATGAAATTAGACCTCGTTTTGGTTTAATGCGCGGTCGTGAGTTCTTAATGAAAGATGGCTATAGCTTCCATAAGGACGAAGCTGATATGATTGAAAACGGCTTTAAGAATATGGAAGAGACCTATAGTAGAATCTTTAGAAGACTGGGGCTTGATTTTAGAGTTGTAGAGGCAGATAGTGGCGCAATCGGAGGAAGCGGCAGTAAAGAGTTTATGGTGCTTGCTAATAGTGGCGAAGATACTATTGTGGTTTGTAAAGATTGTGACTATGGCGCTAATATAGAAGCAGCAAAACGAGAAGCTCCAAAAGAGCCGGCAGATAGACCCCAAATGAGCTTTGGTAAATTTTTAACTCCAGATATTAAAACAATAGAGGATTTGTGCAACTTCTTTAAAATTGACCCATACTTTATTACAAAAATTGTAGCTAAAAAAGCGCTTTACGATGAAGGTGTTGAGAAGATTGTACTTTTTGCGCTCCGTGGAAGTGATGAACTACAAGAGGTAAAAGCGTGTAATGCTGTAGATGCAAATGATTTAATAGATGTA
The DNA here is from genome assembly GCA_024762845.1 of Nitratifractor sp. GTDB lineage: Bacteria > Campylobacterota > Campylobacteria > Campylobacterales > Sulfurovaceae > JAADEQ01. The sequence continues at coordinate 15,547 of JANTGQ010000013.1, forward strand.
AGCGAGGAGGAGCTAGAGGCAGCCTCTTTAGTACCTGGGTTTATAGGTCCAAAAGATTTGCCAGATGGTGTAGAGCTTGTTGTAGATTTGGACTTAAAAGATGAAAGCGCAACAGTTGCCGGTGCCAATGAGAAAGATCAACACTATGTAGGTCTGGATTTAACTGCTTTGGATTTAGTTTACAAAGATTTAGCAGAGGTAAAAGAGGGTGATACTTGCCATAAATGCGGTGGTACGTTGCAATATACCAAAGGGATAGAGGTTGGTCATATCTTCCAGCTTGGAACAAGATACAGTGAACCGATGAAAGCAGAGTTTCTAGATGAGAATGGAAAGAGCAGACCATTTGTAATGGGTACATATGGTATCGGAATTTCTCGTCTTTTAGCGGCAATTATTGAGCAGCACCATGATGAGAAAGGACCAATCTGGACAAAGGCAACTGCACCTTTTGATGTAGAGATTATTGTCTCAAACATTAAAAAAGAGCAAGAGTTAAATGCTGGCGAAGAGAT
>JANTGQ010000014.1 GCA_024762845.1 Nitratifractor sp.
TTGGTAAAAGGGATAGGTTTATGAAATTCGAAGATATCGAAATTGAAGATGTAGATTTTGGAGCACTGCTTGAAGAGTCTTTTAAAAAAGAGGAGAGTGGTAGCGACTTAGTTAAGGGTACAATAGTACGTATAAGTGAAGATGATAATCAAGCTATTATAGATATTGGACGTAAGAATGAGGCAGTTATTAACCTTGAGCAGTTAAGAGATGAAGATGAGACTCTACTCTTTAAAGAGGGTGATGAGATCACTGTTGTAGTGACTGGTAACAAGGGTGAGAGACCAATTGTATCGTATGATATGGCGAAAAAACGTGCAGCTATGGCTGAGTTTATCTCTGAGTATGACGATACTCAAGAGTATATTGTTGAGGGTACAATTGTTAAGAAGAACAAGGGTGGCTTTATAGTCGATTGTGATGGCTTAGAGTTCTTTATGCCTAGAACACTCTCTTATATAAGTAACAAAACAAACCCAATAGGTAAAAAAGTAAAAGCGGTAATTGTAAAAGTTGAAAAAGAGAATGGTTCTGTAGTAGTATCTCGTAAAGAGTTAATTGAGAGAGAAAAAAATAGAGTACAAGAGGTTGTAGATGCTATAGCTAATGCAACTGAGCCAGTAAAAGGTATTGTGAAAAAGATTACTAGTTACGGTATGTTTGTAGATGTTGGTGGTATTGATGGATTGGTTCACTACTCTGAAATTTCACATAAAGGGCCAGTAAACCCTTCGAAATATTATAGTGAAGGTGATGAGGTAGAGGTATTAATGCTTGATTTCGATAAGAAAAAAAGACACCTTTCACTCTCTATTAAAGCTGCATCTTCGAACCCATGGGAGAAGATTGATGATATTATTGAAGTTGGAGATGCAATTAAAGTAAATATCAGCAATATTGAACCATATGGTGCATTTGTAGATTTAGGTGAAGATTTAGAGGCATTTTTACATGTTTCAGAGATATCTTGGGATAAAAATGTAAAACACCCTAAAGACTATTTAGAGGTTGGTCAAGAGGTTGATGTTGAAATTATAGAGATTGATAAAGAGAATAAACGTCTACGTGTAAGCCTTAAAAAACTTTTACCAAAACCAATTGAGAATTTTGCTGCAACACATAGAGTAGGCGATAGTGTTAAAGGAACAGTATCTTCTATCACTGATTTTGGAGCTTTTGTAAAGCTTGGAGAGATAGAGGGGTTATTGCATAACCAAGAGTGTTCTTGGGATAAGAGTCTAAAGTGTAAAGATATCTTTAAAGCAGGTGATGAAGTTGAAGTAAAAATTATTGGTATCGATACGGAAAATGCAAAAGTATCTTTAAGTAAAAAAGAGTTAGAGCAGTCACCTGCAGAAGCATTTGCATCTACTCACAAAGTGGGTGACATTGTTGAAGGAACAGTGAAAGATCAAAAAGATTTTGGTGTCTTTATCGCTTTAGAAAATGGTGTTGATGCACTTATTCGAACAGAAGATCTCTCTCCACTTAAAGCTGAAGAGATAGAAAAAGGGCAAGAGATAAGTGCTGTTTTAGTGTTTATTGATGCGAAAAAAGATAGAATCAGAGCCTCTGTAAAGAGATTAGAGCGCCAAAAAGAGAGAGAAGCTTTGGCACAATATAGTGATGATGAGTCTATGAAACTAGGCGACCTTTTAAAAGACGAACTTAAATAAGTTAGGAAAATATATGGCTAAATACAAAATTGTTGTCTGTGACCATATCCACGAAAGTGGGCTCAAAATATTAGAGTCTGCTCAGGATATAGAGTATATTAATGCTGCAGATGAGCCAAAAGATAAATTAGTAGAAGAGATTATTGTAGATGCAGATGTAATTATTACAAGAAGCTCTACAGATGTTGATGAGTATCTTCTTAAGCATGTAAAAGAGCTTAAAGCAATAGTTAGAGCTGGTGTTGGTGTTGATAATGTAGATATTGACGGCTGTAGTAAAAGAGGTATTGTGGTGATGAATGTTCCAACTGCAAATACTATTGCAGCAGTAGAGCTTACTATGACTCATATGCTCTCTTGTGTGCGCCAGTTCCCATATGCGCACAACAACCTGAAAGTCGATAGAGTCTGGAGACGTCAAGATTGGTATGGTACTGAACTTAAAGGGAAACGTTTAGGCGTTATCGGTTTTGGTAATATAGGTTCACGTGTATCAGTTCGTGCAAAAGCGTTTGAGATGGATGTAGTTGCTTATGACCCTTATATCGACCCAACAAAAGCGACCTCTTTGGATGTTGAGTACACAAGCGACTTTGATGATATTCTAGCTTGCGATATTATTACTATTCACACTCCAAAAACTGAAGAGACTATTAATATGATTGGCAAAGATGAAATTGCCAAGATGAAAGATGGTGTTATTCTTATTAACTGTGCCCGTGGGGGACTTTATAATGAAGATGCTCTATTAGATGGTTTAAAGAGCGGAAAGATTGCAATGGCAGGTATTGATGTGTTTAATAAAGAGCCAGCAATCGACCACCCTTTACTTGATTTGAACAATGTAACGGTTACACCACACTTAGGTGCAAACACTAAAGAGTCTCAGAGAAATATTGCTATTCAGGCAGCTGAAAATGCAATTGCCTCTGCACGAGGTATTTCGTATCCTAATGCACTTAACTTGCCTATTAAAGAGAGTGAACTACCAGAGTTTGCTGCTCCTTACTTGGAGTTAGTTCAAAAAATTGGGAATATGGCAGCGCAGGTTACCAAGAGTGGAGTGAAGAGTATCAAGGTTGTCACACAAGGTAATATTAATGAACTACGGGACTCTTTGACCACCTTTGCGGCAGTTGGAGTATTAAAAGAGTCTTTGGCAGATCAGATTAACTATGTAAATGCTGAGTATGTGGCAAAAGAGCGTGGCATCTTAATTGAAAATGAGAGCTCGAAAACCAAAAGTGGTTTTGAGAATTTAGTAACTGTTAAACTTGCTACCCAAAGCGGCAAAGTTATTAAAATTAGTGCTACCGTTTTAGAGAATACTATTCAGCGTATCGTTGAAATTGATGGGCATACTCTCGACCTTGATCCAAAAGGGAGATTGATTCTCTTTAAAAACAATGATGAGCCCGGAGTGATTGGTGCCGTTGGTTCACTTATTGCAAAATATAAAATAAATATCTCTGACTTTAGACTTGGCAGAAATGCAAAAGGTGAAGCGTTAGCAGTAATAAAAGTAGACCATCCAATAGATAAAGCTCTTCTTGATGAACTAGCACAACTGTCTGCCTGCATCAGTGTAAGAACTGCAACACTGTAGACTTTTTATCATCGGGCACTTGCCCGTTTGATAGCAACTTTTAAATATAATACTTCAGACATTTTTAACAAACAGTATTACACTTTTTTATATAAGCAAATATTATCAGTTTTATTGGATAATAGTGCTATTTTAATTGAAAAATTTTTATTTTATGCTAATATTGCTTTAAAATTTTACAATAAGGGTTGCAGATGAAAATAGTTTTTTTACTGTTGAGTATTGCTACTTTACAACTTAGTGCTGGATTAAAAAATTTAACTTTGGTTAATGCATTAACTATACTTGAAAAGAGCAATTTAGAAGTGAAGGTGTCTCGTTATGAAGAGAGCATGAAGAAGTTTGATATTGCCAAAGTCAATGCAAAGAGCTTTGGAACAATAGATATATCTGTAACTGCTATGCGCTCAAACGACCCTGGAAATGTATTTGGGTTTAAAGTGCAAAGTAGAGAAGCATCTTTTGCGGATTTTGGTTTTGATCAGTTTCTTTCACCTCTGGGTGGTGCTTTAATGAAAGCAAACAGCGGAGCACTGACTATGCAGGATTTAAGCAATATGAGCTCTATACTATCTATTGAACCAACAAAACTAAATTATCCAGAAGCTCGAAACCACTATATTACAAAAGCTACATTTAAAATACCTCTTTTTACAGGGGGAATGCTTAATAGCTATAAGCAAATAACCACTAAGCTCTATGAGATGAGTAAATTAGATACTGCAAAAGTACTTGCTTTGAAGCGTTTTGAGTTGAAAAAAGCATTTTACAACGTAGGCTTGGTAAATAGTTATATCTCAAACCTCTACAGCATTAAAAAGAATATCAAAAAGCTTGAACGTGTTATTAAAGAGATGCAAAAAGAGGGGTATGCTGTTGAGACGGACTACCTGGAAGTTGATGCAAAACTTGCAGAGGTTGCTGCAATGTTGAATGAAGCTAAACTTAATAAAGAGTTGGCGTATCAATTTATCTCTTTCCTACTAAACAGAGATGTAGAGACTGTACGTGCACCACGCAGTGCTCCAACTACTCCACATATAACTCAAGAGATAGTAGAATCAAGAAGCTTGGATATTGCAAAAGCAAAATTGGGTTTAAAAATCACAAAAGATGCAGAAGGTGTTGAAAAAGCTAAATTTTTACCAAAAATTGGAGCATTTGCCGAGTATGGATATGCAGATAACAGACTTGTACCTAAAAAGATATCCCAAAAAGATTTCTATAATGTTGGAGTAAAAGCGAGTTGGAACATCTTTAATGGCGGTGCAGATATGGCAAGTTTAGAAAAAGCAAAGTTGAACCGATTAAAAGTTGCGACACAGGTTGTACTTGCAAAAAAAGGGATGTGGCTTAAAGCAAATAAACTAAAATCAGAGGTGAGAACCTTTAAATCACAGGTTCGTAGTTACCAAAAGCAGTATCGATTTAGTAAAAAGGTTTATGATACCTATAAAGCTAAATATAAAGAGGGTGTAGTTTCAATTACTGACCTTCTAGTAAAACAGTCAAAAGAGATTGAGGTGCTTCTTAAACTTTTAGATGTTAAAAATAAGAGAAATGCAAAAATTTTAGAGTTAGAAAACTTAATAAACGGATAAGGAATTACTAGATGATGAAGATATTACTATTTGCAGTATTTGTTACGGGAGCAACACTAAGTGCGTTAGAGTTAAGTGGTTCGGTGGTTTCAGATAACCAAAAGATGATTACAAGCCGATATATGGGCTTCATTAAAAATATGAAAGTAAGTGAGGGTGATATTGTTAAAAAGGGTGACCCCCTTTATGAGATTGATTCTAAAGAGATAGAGGCGGCTGAGAGACAAGTAGATTTAGGGATTTCGCAGGCAAGACTTGCACTACAGATGAATCAAAACCAACTCAACAATGTACTGATTAATCTGGCACGTCATCAGCGACTCTATAAAAAGGGTATGGTCTCTAAATTTGAGTTGGAAAATTTAGAGTTGGCTGCAAAAAATCTAAAAGATATGGTTTCGATTGCAAAGAAACAGGTTGAGCAGGCAGAGGCGAAAAAAGGTGAAGTTTTAAACCAGTATAAATATTTAAAGATTGTAGCACCTAATGATGGTGTCATTGTTGCTAAAAGAGCGAATGAAGGAGAGATTCAAATACCTGGTATGCCGGCACTCATCTTGACAGACTTGAGTAAATTGAAAATTATGACAGAGGTAAGTGAGTCGAATCTAAAAGATGCACAAATTGGGAAAGAGGTTCCAGTAGAGATACCATCTATTGGCTTTAAAGGGAAAGGAAAGATTACATCTATTATCCCTAGTTCTAATCCAATGACACATAAATTTAAGATAAAACTCTCTTTTGATAAGGGTAATGCAGTTGTTTTCCCGGGTATGTATGCTAAAGTGCATCTTGGTAGCAGTGCAACAGCAGCCAAATAGGGATAGAGAATGATAAAATATAAGCCAAAAGATATAGCCGGAAAACTGGCTGCAGGGTTTTTAAAAAATCCATTAACTCCAATTTTAGGTATTGTTTTACTTTTACTTGGATTTGTCTCTCTACAGATGATGCCACGAGAAGAGGATCCTCAAATTGCGATCAGCGGTGGTGCTGTAATTGTGGCTCTACCAGGTGCTTCTGCACAAGAGGTAGAGAAGGTAATTGTAAACCCACTCGAGAGAAAACTGCGTGAGATTAAGGGTATAGACCATATTTATGGGACTGCAATGGAAAATGTTGGTATTGTAAATGTAGCATATAAAATTGGGGAGCGTCGTGAAGATGCAAACCTAAAGCTTTATGATAAAGTGATGCAAAATATGGACCAAATGCCAAAAGGGACTATGCAGCCACTCGTAAAACCTTTTGATATTGATATCGATATCCCTATTGTAGATGTTGCTTTTTACCCTAAAGATGGCAGCAAGGCGAATTATGAAAAGTTTTATACAGTAGTTCGCACAATTCAACAAAAGGTAAATGCAATTGAAAATGTTGCTAAGACTACTCTAAAAGGCTCACACAGACCTCAGTTTAATATAGAGGTGGATATGGGAAAACTCTCTGCATATAATCTCTCTATGGGGCAGATTATGAATGCAGTAAAATCTGTTGCAGTGGATGTACCAAGTGTTAAAGGTCGAACCAAAGATAATCAACTTTTAATATTTGGTGTGAAAAATGCGATAGAGAGTATTGATGATGTAAATAATGTAATTGTTGCACAATATATGGGTTCACCAATTTATCTGCGCGATGTAGCAAAAGTTGAACGTGGAATTGACTACCAAAACTTTAAGAGTGCATACATAATTATGCGAGACAAAAACAGTACTCACGAAGGTAAAAAAGAGGAAACAGTAGAAGATGCAAAGTTTCTACCGGAGAAAGAGCAAGTTACACTTACAGTTGCAAAGTTAGCTGGGACAAATGCAGTTTTTGTTGCGAAAGATGTAGAGAGAGTTTTAGAGGAGTATAAAGAGGAGTTAGAGAAAGAGGGTATAGGATATATTGTTACAAGAGATTATGGAGAGCGTGCAAACGAGGCGGTAAACGAACTTGTAATGCACCTTGTAATTACAATTTTGATTATTGCTGTTATGTTGGTTTTTGCATTAGGGTTTAAAGAGTCAATAATTGTAACATTTACAGTACCGGCAATTTTGGCAGTAACACTCTTTATTGCATATCTATCTGGACAGACAATTAACAGAATTACACTCTTTGCTTTCCTGCTCTCTTTGGGACTGCTTGTTGATGCTGCGATTATTGTTATCGAAAATATCCACAGACACCTGCATGCACACGATGTAGATTGTAAAGAGATGGATGAGCTTTTGGTAGAGGCTACGGATGAGATTGGTGCACCTACAAACGTGGCAACATTGGCAATTATTTTAACTATGGTGCCAATGATGTTTGTTGGTGGGATGATGGGGTCATTTATGAAGCCAATTCCTCTAAATGTACCAGTTGCTCTTATTGCATCGCTTGTAGTTGCCTATATATTTACACCATATTTAAGTTTGAAACTGTTGAAAAAACCAAAACATAAACATCCGCACTGCACGGTTGAAAAGGAGGCTAAATAATGCATAAGTTGGAAGATTTAGTCTACTCTATTTTAGAGGACAAAAAGAAGAGATTTTTAGTTATTGTTATTACCCTAGCGGCATTGGTATTGTCTGTATTAATGATACCGACAGACCTTGTAAAGGCAAGAATGCTTCCAGGCAAGAGTGCGAATACATTCTCTGTCTATATAGATACACCAACAGGAAGCTCTAAAGAGCAGACAAAAGAGGTTGCAGAGTGTGTAATTTCGCAGCTGCAAAAAGAGAAAGCAGTTACCAATATGGAGCTTTATGTTGGGGAGGGCATCCCTTTGGATTATGCAGGACTTGTTAAAGGTGCCGGGATGAAAAACAGTGAAAATGTTGCTGAACTTTCTGTGAACCTTATTGACAAAAAAGAGAGAGATGAAAACTCTTTTAATATGGTTAGCCGTATTAGACCAGTAATAAAAAAGAGTTGTGAATCTATGGTAAAAGGCACTGTAATTAAGTTTATTGAGCAACCGGCAGGTCCACCAACACTTGCTTCTTTAGTTGTAGAGGTGACGGGTGATGATTTAGGGATGCTCTCAAAATTGTCTGTAGAGACGGCTAAAGTCTTATCTGAGACAAATAAGGTTGTCGATGTTGATATTATGGCAGATGATAACTATAAAAAGTATGAACTTATACCAAATAAAGATAAAATTGCCAAGAGTGGTTTGAGTGTTGAACAGGTAAATAATATTATCTATCTCGCATTTGAGGGGATGGTTGTCGCACATAAAAACTCTGTAAAAGAGGATGGACAGGTAAATATATTTTTAACACTAGAGCCATCTAGCAAAAAGTTTGATAGTAAATCACTATCAGCGCTGCAGAGTAAACTTGGTGCTATGAACCTTATGAACAAGAGTGGTATGCTAGTAGCCTTGAGTGAAGTTGTTGAGATTAAAGAGGTAGATGCAGAGCCTATGATTATGCACAAAGATTTAAGCCGTATGATCAATGTAATTGCAGAGACCGATAATGAGTCGCAGGTTTATCCGCTTTTGGAAGCGCGAGAGAAAATGATAGAGCACTTTGAGAAGCTTGGATTTAAAGTTGAAAAAGAGGCTGGAATAAACACATATATGTTTGACTTGCACTTGACAGACCCAAAAACAGGTAAAAAGTATCTGCTACGATGGGATGGTGAAATGAAGGTATCACTAGATACATTTAGAGACCTAGGAGGCGCATTTATAGGTGCACTTATTTTGATATTCTTGCTATTGGTTATTTACTATAAGAGCTTTGCTTTGAGCGGTATTATCTTGGCAGGAAGCTTTTTATCTATTATTGGTGTGATTGTTGGGCATTTTGTAGCAGATATTGTTACTACAGATACATTCTTCCTTACAGCGACATCTTTGATTGGATTTATTGCACTTATGGGTATTAGTTCTAGAAATTCACTGTTGCTGATAGATTTTGCAAAATCGTTAATGGAGTCACAGGGAATGGAGAAACGAAGAGCCATTGCTGTATCATCTGCTACACGTGCAAAACCGATTGCATTGACTGCTGTTGCTATTATTTTGGGTTCTGCTTTGCTAGCAAGTGACCCAATTTTTGGTGGGCTGGGGGTTGCGCTGATCTCCGGTACAGTTGCTGCTGTATTTGTATCGCTTATCTTTGTACCAATATTGCTAGATGGTGCCAAAGGGATGGATATTGATGATGAGAATCCAACCCACCACGATAAGCATAACGTTTCAATAACGAGATAATATATTCTACGCCTATTTGTTGGCGTAGTGCTTTTTATGTAAAAGAGATATTAACGCTCTTTGTGATACAATTCTTTAACTATTTTCAGGAGTTTTTTTATGGCAACAATTGGTATGAGTGATATTAAAAAAGGTGTCCGTCTAGAGTTAGACGGCAACCCTTATAGAGTTACAGAGTTTCTACACGTTAAACCTGGTAAAGGTGCGGCTTTTGTAAGAATGAAGATTAAAAATCTAAAGACAGGCAAAGTGATAGAGAAAACTGTACATGCTGGAGATAAGTTTGAAGTGCCGGAACTCGAGCAAAAAACTATGCAGTATCTCTATGATGATGGTGAGTTTTTACAATTTATGGATACAACAACTTTTGATCAAATCGGTTTAACGCATGAACAGGTTGGAAAAGATACATTTGACTATATGATTGATGGTATGGAAGCTGATATTCTTTTCCACAATGGTCAAGCTATTAGTGTAGAGATTCCACAAACAGTTGTACTCACAATTGTTGAGACTCCACCAAACTTTAAAGGTGACTCCCAAGGTGGTAAAAAACCAGCAACTCTAGAGAGTGGAGCAGTTGTACAAGTACCTTTTCATATTCTTGAGGGTGAAAAAATTAAAGTCGATACAGTAGAAGGTAAGTATCTCGAGAGAGCAAAATAGTTTTAACTCTTGGGCTCTCCCCCCCCATTTTTTTATTAACACTACAGCAAATTACTTATTCATATTCTATTTCATACACACATTAGCTTTTATTACCGTTATCGCATAAACTGACACATGACATTTTTTTCAAGGTTAGCCCTGCTTGCACTATCTTTTTTTTAGAAGACTTAGTTGAATATATTGCAGTTTTTTCACCAGTATTGAATTTGGCTTTTGATTTGACATATGTTTCAGGTAGAATATAAATAGGGCTCTGTTAGCGTTGCCTGACCAATAGTATAGGTGTTGTGATGACCTTTTCTTGGAAAATTTTATAAGGAATAGTAGTGAGACTTAAAATTTTATTGGCAAGCCTGTTGGGTACCTTAACAGTTAACGCTGCATGGAAAACACTACATGAAACAGAGTATTATGGTTCTAAAGCGTATACTCTAAAAGAGGGTGTGGCACATGTAGAAGTACGCAAATATGCATTTTATAGAGGAGTGACGCCTAACGATAAAAAAAGATATAGCTACAAAGAGGAAACAACACTATTGAGGATGTCGAGAAAGGCACTTTCTCTTTTTAGTCGTAAAACTCAGAATGGTTTTAAAAGATTACCAGCTAAAAAAGTTAATGCATTCAAAGAGGAGTGGGCTGGAGGGTTATATAGTAGTTCTTCTTGGTATTATAATGGCTTTATGCTCGATATGGATGGAAAAATGTGGAGATTAGAGACAATTGAAGATGTTGTTGAAATGGTTAAGCCAGTAGATACTCCAGCAGAAGTTAGATTGATTTTATGGCTTCATAGTAAAGATTATAATAGAGAGAAGTATAGTGCGAAATATCGCAAAAGTGGTAATATCTATATTGTAAAAGAGCGGTATGAAATTACTGATGGCGACCGAGGATGTGGCGATTACACTTATAGGTATAAAATTAATCGTTCTGGAAAGATTATTCAAAAAAGGCTACTTAGTAAAAAACCTTCAGAAAATTGTTTTGTGGCGGATTAGAGGTACCCTTAACTTGTATGGGATATAAGGTGATTATGAAAGGATTAATAGTGAGAAGAGGATTAATAATAGTAGGATTGGTAGCTTTAGTGCTACTAGGTGGATGTGCAAACAGTAAGAAAATTGTACCTAGCAAAGAGGACAATTGTACAAAAACAGATGCAAATAGTAGGAGTAAAGAGGATGAAATGGTAATACATCCTGCTATTTATCATGAGCCAAATGAAGAGATGGTGGTAAAGAAGCCTGCAATTTATTTGTATCCAAAAGTTAAGCAAAAGGTTAAAGTATCGTTAAGAATTAATGGCAAAATAATTCGCTCTATTCCTGAGTATAAAAATGGGTGGAGTGTTGTTGCTGCAAGTAGCGGTATAATAGACGGCAAGTATGATTATCTGTTTTATGAAAATAGTTTAAAATCTAAAGAGCTTCAAAAGAACGGTTGGGTTAAAAAAGGTAGCGAGATGAGGGAACTCTTTGATGAGATTTTACCAAAACTTGGTCTAAACGACAAAGAAGCTAAACAGTTTAAAGAGTATTGGCTAAAAGAGTTTAATGCATCTTCTTTTTACGAAGTTAAGTTACTTAGTCGCGACTTTTTAGATAAAAATATGTCGTTAAACATAAAGCCAAAACCCGATACGCTTATTCGTGTGATTTTTAATTTTAAAGAGATAAAAGAGGCTTACAGCTTAGAAGAACCGAAAATTACTACTCCTAAAAGAGATGGCTTTAATGTTTTAGAGTGGGGTGGCTTGATGGATAGATTGTTATGAGAAATTTAACAAAACTGCTGCTTCTAGTAATTGCTTTGGCCTCTTTTTTAGGGGCTACGAACAGTGTAACTATTGGGCACACAATGTACCAAAGGCAGAAATTTGATTATATGAAAGATGTGCTGATATTTGCATCAGACAGAGAGGGGAGACGCGTTTGGAATTGGCAGCATGCGCAAAGGTATTGTAGAAACTTAACTCTAGGTGGTTATAGAGATTGGCAAGTTGCAAGCAAGGCTGAGCTATTAAAAATAATGTCGAAACATCATTGGTATAATTGGTTATATGTAAAAAAAATATATGGCGGTCAATATATGCCAGAACCTGATCCAAAGTATCATAATGTATGGATGTGGACAAGAGATAGTAACGGAAATCTTGGTGCCTTTGTAAATTATAAAAAGGGCAATTATGGCTGGGCAGATAAAAAGTACAAAGGGTATGTAATTTGCACCAGAGCAGTAAAAGAGAGGAAAAAAGTAAGTAAAACAAGTGGTGCAAAACAAGAGTTTAGCCATAGTCACTCTTGGGTAAAAGCGTATGATACCTGTTCTGGATATACCGCACTCAAAAGAGATGGTACACTTTGGCAATTTGGAGCAGTAGGTGGTTGTAATTTTGGACAGATAACGCCGATTGACCCAAAAACAGGTAAGCCACTATATGAGTCTCGCTATAAATACTACTTAAGAGCCAAAAAGATAGGTAGCGGCTTTAGAGGTGCTAAGTTTATTAATGGTGGTTACAATATATATGCTATTAAAAGAGATGGTACGCTTTGGGGGTGGGGCGAAATTTTTGGCAAAAAGGCTAAAAAATTGAGCAGTGCCAGATGGGCTGATTTTGCTACTGTTGATGCCGGTAATGGGTGTTGTGGTTTTAATGTTGGTTTAAAAAGAGACGGTACGCTTTGGGGATACAAAGAAGATTTAAGAGCTTCGAGTGTGCATTTAAAGAGATTGAGTCCCTATAGGTGGAAAAAAATTCTAATAGAGTGCTGCACTATATATGGATTGCGAAATGGCAATACCTTATGGGAAAAAGAGAATGCTTTTACTACTTTTAAAAGATATAATAGAGATAAGAAGCACTACACACTTTCGGCAAGAAACAAAAAATTGTTAGATAGAAAAATGGTTGGGGTCAAAAGAAGAATAATTTATAGTGATTTTGGGCTTAGTATAATAAAAGCCAGAAAGGATGGAACACTCTATCTACCTCCTCTTGAAGAGTAGTACGAATAGCTATAAATCGGGGTAGGTATTTACTACTATAACGTTTCTATTTTTTTGAGGCACTACCCTCTTTTTTATCTATTTTTGATACCATAGACTCATATAATATAAGGGAAATAATAGTCTATTAAGAAAGAGGTTTTAATGTCTGAGGGAACGCCTAAATTTACCCATTTACACTTGCATACGGAGTATTCGCTGTTAGATGGTGCGAATAAGATTAATGCGCTTGCAAAGCGTGTAAAAGAGCTTGGTATGGATTCTGTTGCAATGACAGACCATGGTAATATGTTTGGTGCAATAGCTTTTTATAATGCTATGCGAAAAGAGGGCATAAAGCCGATTATTGGAATGGAAGCTTATATCCATAACAGCGATACACTTGATGATAAGTCTATAAAGCAGCGTTACCACCTTTGCCTTTATGCAAAGAACGATGTTGGGTATAAAAACTTGATGTATCTGAGCTCTCAGGCGTATATTCATGGGTTTTACTACTATCCGCGTATTAATAAGAAGCTTTTGCGCGAGCATAGCGAAGGGCTTGTATGCTCTGCAGCTTGTTTGCAGGGAGAGGTAAACTGGCACCTAAACGAGAGTGAGCGAAACCTGAAACTTGGTGCAAAAGGGTACGAGGGTGCAAAAGAAGCGGCACTTGAGTACAAAGAGATATTTGGAGATGACTTCTACCTTGAAATAATGCGCCATGGTATTGGAGACCAGCTACGAATAGATGATAATATCTTGCGTCTTTCACAAGAGACTGGTATAAAGATTGTTGCAACAAACGATACACACTATACTTACCCAAAAGATGCAGATGCACATGAGGCGTTTATGTGTATTGCGATGAACAAACTCTACGACGACCCGAACCGTCTGCGACACTCTGTACATGAGTTTTATGTAAAGTCACCCGAAGAGATAGCTAAACTCTATGCAGATATTCCTGAAGCGATAGCTGCAACACAAGAGATTGCAGATAAATGTAATTTAGAGATTAAACTAGGAAACCCAACCCCGCCAAACTTTAAATTTACAAGAGAACGAGCAAAGATAGTTGGGTTGGAATTACCTGAGCCGGATATAGAGTACTCTTTAGCGAATGATATTGTGCTTTTTGAGTATGAGTCTTGGAAAGGTTTAGAAGAGCGTTTGCAGTATGTTGATCCATCGAAACATCAAGAGTATAAAGAGCGGCTCCAGACTGAGATAGATATTATTAATAGTATGAAGTTCCCCGGGTATATGCTAATTGTTTGGGACTTTGTGCGTGAAGCTAAAGAGATGAAGATACCTGTGGGGCCTGGTCGTGGCTCGGCTGCAGGAAGTTTGGTTGCATACTCGCTTAAAATTACAGATATTGACCCAATACCGTATGATTTGCTTTTTGAGCGTTTCTTGAACCCCGAGCGTGTAAGTATGCCCGATATAGATATGGACTTTTGCCAAAGCCGACGGCAGGAGATTATCGATTATGTGGTGCAGAAGTATGGGCGCTATAATGTGGCGCAGATTATTACTTTTGGTAAGCTTTTAGCTAAGGGTGTTATTCGAGATGTTGCTAGAGTTTTGGATATGCCTTATTCGAAAGCTGATGCAATGGCAAAGCTTATACCTGATGAGTTAGGTATAAATTTAGAGAAATCATTCGAAAAAGAGCCAAAGATAGGGGAGCTTATAGAGAGCGACCCGCAGGCAGCAAGAGTGTGGGAGTTTGCCAAGGCTCTTGAGGGGCTTAACAGAAATGCGGGGATTCACGCAGCAGGTGTTGTTATTAGCAATGAGGAGCTGTGGCACAAGACGCCGATTTTTAAACCAAGTGGACAAGAGACGCTTGCAACCCAGTATAATGGTAAGTATGTCGAAGATGTCGATTTAATTAAGTTTGACTTCTTGGGTCTAAAGACTCTAACTGTGGTTGATGAAGCACTAAAACTTGTAAAAGGGCGCCATGGTGTAGATATAGACTTTAATGCAGTTGAGATTAGCGACCCTAAAGTGTATGACTATATCTCCACAGGTAATACACTTGGACTGTTTCAGATTGAGTCTGCAGGTATGCAGGATTTGGCAAAAAAGCTAAAGCCTACTGATTTTGAAGATATTATTGCGATGTTGGCACTCTACCGTCCGGGACCTATGGAGTCTGGTATGCTTAACGACTTTGTCGAGCGAAAACATGGACGTGCCGAGATAACCTATATGTTCCCAGAGTTAGAGCCTATTCTAAAACCAACATATGGAGTTATTGTCTACCAGGAACAGGTTATGCAAATTGTGCAGACAATTGGTGGGTTTAGTCTTGGTGGCGCGGACCTTGTGCGTCGTGCGATGGGTAAAAAGATTAAAGAGGAGATGGACAAACTTACAGAAGAGTTTGCCGATGGTGCTGCAAAAAATGGCTTTGATAGAGAGAAAGCGATTGAGCTATTCGAACTAATTGTTAAGTTTGCGGGATATGGTTTTAACAAATCACACTCTGCAGCTTATGCGATGGTGACCTTTTATACATCATACCTAAAGTGCTATTACCCAACCGACTTTATGGCTGCACAGTTGACGCTAGAGAAGGATAATACAACAAAAGTTGTCCGATATGTTGATGAGATTAAACATATGGATATTAAACTTTTGCCGCCAGATGTTAATCTTTCGGATCTAAAGTTTATTGCAAGGACAGAGGGTGATGAAGAGGTGATTCTCTTTGGACTTGGTGCTATTAAAGGTGCGGGTGATGTTGCTATTAAATCTATTTTGGAGGCAAGGGGAGATGAACCTTTTAAAGATTTAAGTGACTTCATTTCTCGAATCGATGGTTCTAAAGTAAATAAAAAGGTTATCGAGTCACTTATTAAAGCTGGTGCACTTGATTGTTTTGGTCTGACAAGACGTGCAATGCTAATGCAGATAGAGGATATTATAGAAGCGTCTCAAAAGGTTTCGGCTGCAAAGAAGATGGCGGAGAATTCGCTCTTTGGTGATGGTGCGGAGATGACGCATATAGAGGTGAAGCTAGAGAACCATAGTGAGTATGAGCCTATGGAGATTTTGGAGTTTGAGAAAGAGACTTTAGGTTTTTACGTATCTGGACACCCTCTAGATAGCTACAGAGAACAGCTTGATAAAATCAACTATACTCTAAGTTCCGAACTTGATGAGCTTGGTGATGGCTCAGAAGCTCTCTTTATAGGAAAGATAGAGGAGATTACAGAGAAGATTTCGAAAAAAGGGAACAAGTTTGGTATAGCTACACT
>JANTGQ010000015.1 GCA_024762845.1 Nitratifractor sp.
TATCGAAATTACTTACATCTACGAGGTGCTTCATAGCTAGCCTTTTTAAAAAAGTATTATATAGTAAATTCTTCTATAAACTCTTGAAGTGTCTGCCACTTTGTAAATTTTGTGTCGTAAAATGGCTTTGTAGTTTCTATAAAAGCATCTTTGTCTCTATAGAGGTTTACACACCAATTATAGCTAATTGCCCGCTCTTCGAGTGCTTTTATACTTAGGAGTGTTTCGTTAATGCACCCTAGATGGCTAGGGGTGACAAGCAGTGTAGGAGATTGAAGCTCCTCAATTAAATCTATCATAAAGTAACTCTTTGTAATTGGTACATAGAGACCGCCTGCACCTTCTATAAGTAGAAAGTCGCACAACTTTTCTATCTCTGCTATTTTACTGGGAATGGTTTTTGTATCTATAATATTGCCCGAGTCTGCACTAAATGGGGCAGCAGGGAGAGCAAAAGTATACGCACAGATATCTTTTGGTTCTAAAAAGTGAAAGTTTTTATTATATTTCTTGCAAATATTTAGTAATTTTTCTGCATCTTGTGGTATATTAGAGACACCTGTTTCGATAGGTTTGACAGCTCCAATAGCAATACCACGCTCTCCAAGTGCCTCTAGCAGTGCAGTTGCAGCATAGGTTTTACCTATATCGGTATTTGTGGCAGTTATAAAAAGTTTTTGTGTCATTTTGAAAACTTTAATTTTTTAGTATAATTAGTAACCTGAGTTCGATGAAGAACTATATCGAACTCAGGTTAAAGAAAGATGATTTTTTATTAGGAGTATGAGTGCCAAATATTAAAGAGGCTACAGAAATAGAGTTAGGGTTGGATAACCCGCAGATGTATAAGGTGCTATTGCACAACGATGACTATACACCAATGGAGTTTGTTATTGAGATTTTAATGAAGATTTTTCATAAAGATCTAGATAGCGCAAATGAGATTATGTGGCAGGTACATGAGAAGGGGAAAGCAGTTTGTGGTATTTACATATATGAAATTGCAAAGACTAAAGTGCAACAGGTAAAGATGTCGGCAAAGTCGAATGGTTTTCCCCTGCTTGCCACACTAGAGAAAGAGTGAAAGGGATAATAGATGATAAGTGTAGAATTAAACAGAGTATTTACAGCAGCAGTAGAGATAGCAAGAGAGAATAAACA
The DNA here is from genome assembly GCA_024762845.1 of Nitratifractor sp. Taxonomy (GTDB): domain Bacteria; phylum Campylobacterota; class Campylobacteria; order Campylobacterales; family Sulfurovaceae; genus JAADEQ01. Next base: position 1,162 of record JANTGQ010000015.1, read on the forward strand.
TGAGTATTTAACACTTGAGCATATACTTTTAGCTATTGCAAAATCTCAAGAGGGTCAGCAAATTTTAGTTGCACTTGGAGGCAACTATAATAAGATGGTGGAGCTTTTAAAAAATTATCTCGATAAAAATGTTCCAAAAGTAGAGGGCAGTAGTGATCCTATGGAGACTGTTCCACTTTCGCAAGCTATTAATGAGATGATGATGCATGTAAACTCATCTGGTAAGAAAGAGGCAAAAATTGGTGATATGTTAGCCTCTTTAATTCTACAAGAAGAGAGTTTTGCTAAAGCTGTTCTAGAGCAGGAAAATATTGAGAGACTTGATATACTAGAGTTTATCTCGCATGGTGTATTTGAGCAGAAGCGAGATGCCCAACCAAGTGAGAAGAGAGAAGAGTTTCCTAATTTAGAGAACTATACTATAGAGTTAACAGCATTGGCAAAACAGGATAAGATTGATGAGGTGATAGGTCGGGTTAATGAGATAGATAGAGTAATGCAAATTCTCTGTCGACGTAAAAAGAACAACCCGCTTCTTGTAGGAGAGCCTGGTGTTGGAAAAACGGCAATTGCAGAAGGGTTGGCACTTAAAATCAGCAAAGATGAAGTTCCAGAAGTTCTTAAAGGTGCAAAAGTCTTTGCTCTTGATATGGGTGCCTTGCTAGCAGGTACCAAGTTTCGTGGAGATTTTGAGAAGCGCCTAAAAGGGGTAATTCATGAAATCCAACAGGTAGATAATGCTATTATGTTTATAGATGAGATACACACTCTTGTAGGAGCGGGTAGCACGAGTGGCGGTAGTATGGATGCAAGTAATCTACTTAAACCAGCACTAGCAAGAGGTGAGCTTAAGTGTATAGGTGCAACCACTCATCAGGAGTTTAGAAACTTTTTCGATAAAGATAAAGCGCTCTCTCGCCGTTTTGGAAAAGTAGAGGTGGATGAGCCATCAGTAGAAGATACATTTAAAATACTCAAAGGTATTCAGAAAAAATATGAGAGTTTTCACTCTATTAGCTTTAGTGACGAGGCTTTACAGAGTGCAATTGATTTAAGTGTAAAGTATATTCACGACCGCTTTTTACCCGATAAAGCGATTGATATTATTGATGATACCGGTGCACACTTTATGTTGCACTCTCAAAAAGATGAAACAGTAGAGGCAAGTGATATTGCAGATATTGTTGCCAAAATGTTGAAACTTCCGCCTCAAACGATAAAAAAAGATGAGAGCGAAAAACTAAAGTCTCTGCAGACGAGACTCTCTTCTAAAATAATTGCTCAAGAGAGTGCTATAACAGCAGTAACTGCAGCAATTAAGCGCTCATATGCTGGTTTAAATGGTGCTAATAAACCAATAGGCAGCTTTTTGTTTGTAGGACCTACAGGTGTTGGTAAGACGGCACTCTCTATTGCATTGGCACAGGAGCTAGGAGTTCACTTTGAGAGACTTGATATGAGTGAGTATATGGAGAAACATGCAGTGAGCAGACTAATTGGTGCACCTCCGGGATATGTTGGTTTTGAACAGGGTGGACTATTAACAGAGATGATAAAGAAAAACCCACACACTGTTTTGCTCCTGGATGAGGTAGAGAAGGCACACCCAGATATTATGAATATACTTTTGCAAATTATGGATGGTGCAAAGCTGACAGATAATAATGGGATGGTGAGTGACTTTAAACATGTGGTGTTAATAATGACATCAAACCTTGGAACAAAAGAGCCTAATGTTATGGGCTTTAACAAAGATAGTTCTATGAAGAGCAATAAAGCTGTAAAAGAGTTTTTTAGCAGTGAATTTAGAAATAGATTGAGTGGTGTTATAGAGTTTAACGAGCTATCTAGCGAAGAGTTGCAAAAAATTGTAACGCTGGAGCTTGCTAAGATAAATAGACAGCTTGCGAGTAAAAATATTGTAGTATCTGTTACTGCAGCTGCCAAAAAAGAGATAGCTTCTATGGCACAAAATGAGTTTGGAGCAAGAGATATAGCGAGAATTCTCGATAGAGAGATAAAAGAGAAATTAAGTGATGAAATTCTCTTTGGAGTGCTGCAAAATGGTGGCGCAGTTAAAGTTGGCTTCTCTAAAGGAGCTTTGAGTATTGATTGTAAAGAGGCTTAATGTCATCAATTTTTGATGAAGACTACTATATTCCAGAGCTAAGCAAATACAGTTTTGTTTTTCCCAATCCAAAAGATGCAGGGTCAGAAGGCTTGCTTGCATTTGGTGGAGGTCTAGAGCCTAACAGAATTTTAACCGCCTACAGAAAAGGGATATTTCCTTGGTTTAATGCCGATGATCCCGTGCTTTGGTGGTCTCCTGATCCACGCCTGCTTCTGTATCCTAAAGATTTTAAGGTACGAAAGTCTTTTCGCAAAGTGTTACGAAATCGTAACTATATTGTTAAATTTGACCATAATTTTGAGCATACCATCAAAATGTGTGCTAAAATTAGAGAAGCTGAAGGTACATGGCTAATTAAAGAGATGCAAGAGGCGTATACGCAGCTGCACCATATGGGTTTTGCCCACTCCATCGAGGTTTATGAAGGTGATGAGTTTATAGGTGGACTCTATGGTATAGCGATGGGTAGAGCTTTTTTTGGCGAAAGCATGGTCTCTTTAAAACCAGACGCTTCTAAGATAGCGCTCAAAGCTTTGAGTGATGTTTTAGAGAAAAAAAATTACAAATTTATTGATTGTCAGGTTCCAACACCCCATTTGCAGTCGATGGGTGCGACTCTAATTGAGAGAGAAGTTTTTTTAGATGAGCTAGAAGAGGCGCTCTGGGATGGTGGGGATATAGGAAGTTGGCAACATTACAAATGGGAGTATAACGATGGTTGATGAGACAACAGGATTCTCTTTATGGGTAGATTTTATTGAGAGAGAGTTTATTGGTACAAAGCTAAAAGAGATGATTGCATCAGAGGTTATTGATGGTGCAACAAGTAACCCATCTATTTTTGCAAATGCAATCATGAAATCTCCTGCATATAAAGAGCAGCTAGAGACCTTGGAGGGTAAAAGCTCGAAAGAGAAGTATGAAGCGTTGGCAATAGCAGATATTAAAGCTGCTGCAGAGGAGTTAAGAGTCTGTTATGAGAGTGGATATGAAGGGTATGTAAGTATAGAGGTTGACCCTTTTTTATCGAGTAATACAGAAGGTACAATAGAAGAGGGGACACGGCTGTTTCAGGCGATAGATGAGCCAAATGTAATGATAAAAGTACCAGCAACTAACGAAGGTTACGCTGCAATGAAAGAGCTTACTAGCAGAGGAATAAGTGTAAATGCTACACTTATATTCTCACCTGAGCAGGCACTAAGTGCAGCAAAAGCTATGAAAGAGGGAATAAAAGAGTTTGAACTCTCTGGCGGTGGTCGAGTAGAGGGGGTTATAAGTGTATTTGTTAGCAGATTTGATAGAAAACTAGATGCTAAGCTTGAAGAGCTTGGAGTTGAAAAAGCAAGAACTGGTATCTTAAATGCAGCAAAGATTTATAATTTAATAAAAGGCTTAAACGAACCTGCCATTAAGACACTCTTTGCAAGTACAGGTGTCAAGGCAGAGCAGGGTCTTAGCGCAGACTACTATGTAACTGGTTTATGTGCAAGACACAGTATTAACACTGCACCAATAGATACTATAGAAGCTTATGAAGCGAGCGGCAATAAAGGAAAACTGGCACTACCAATAGCTGATGAGACAATCGAGGCACATTTTGAAAAATTGGCAGCAAATGGAGTTGATATGCAAGAGGTTTATGAGAGTCTGATGCAAGAGGGGTTGGTGGCTTTTGAAAACTCCTTTGCTGATATGTTAAAAACTCTTGAGTAAATTAGGAATGTTTTAGTAAAAATTTGCTATAATGCGCGCTCAAATTAATTTTAAGGAACTAGAATGTTAGAAGGTATCGTTAGAGAGAGTATCGGGAAGAGTGATGCTAAGAAGCTTCGCCGAGATGGTTATCTAATAGCGAACATCTACGCAAATGGTGTAGAGAATGTTCATTGTGCATTTAAGCATGGGGAGTTTGTTCGTACAGTTAGAAATAAAGATGAGTTAGCTTTTGATGTAAAGGTAGGTGATACAGAGTTGAAAGTTGTTGTTCAAGAGTATCAACTTCACCCAATTACAGGTATTATTTTACACGTTGACTTAAGAGTTGCACTTGCAGATACTGTTAGTGACTACTATGTACCAGTTGAGACTACAGGTACTCCAAAAGGTCTAAGAAACAAGGGAGTTCTTGTAATTACTAAAAGAAGAGTTCGTGTTAGAGGAAAAATAGAAGATATTCCAAGTAAATTTACTTTGGAAGTTTCTGGTTTAGATAGAGATGACTCTATCTTGATTAGAGATCTTGAGACTCCTGAAAACTGTAGACTTATGGATAGACCACATGTATCAGTTTGTGGTGTAATTAAAGCTAGATAGAAAATGAAACTTATAGTCGGTTTGGGCAATCCCGGCCCGGCGTATAGCTCTACTCGCCATAATATTGGATTTATGGTCGTAGACTCTATTTTAAATGATATAGAGAGTAGTAATATCTCTAAAAAGTCTTTCAAAGGTGATCTCTATAAAAGTAGAGAGTTACTACTTCTAAAACCAACAACTTTTATGAATTTATCTGGTCAAAGTGTGCAGGCTGTTGCAAATTTTTACAAGATAAAAAGTGAAGATATTTTAGTAATACATGATGATTTAGATCTGGCTTTTGGAGCGCTTCGAATAAAGATTGCAGGTGGACATGGCGGACATAACGGTTTAAAGTCAATTGACAGTAGTATTGGAAAAGAGTACTACAGATTACGTCTAGGTATTGCTAAGCCAAAGTTTAAAGAGATGGTATCTAGTTATGTATTGGCACCATTTTCAAAAGAGGAGTTGCTCATTTTGGGTAGGTTTGTAGAGCATGCAAAAAATGCAGCAATCGACTGGAGTAATGCTCTTTCGCTAGAGAAGCTTAAGAGCACTTACTCGAAAAAAGATAGTGGTTATCTAGAATGAGACTATTTTTTTACGTTATAAAACACTATCTTAAAAACTTTCTTTTACTTCTATTAGCACTCTCGTTTGTAGTGACGCTTATAGATTTTATCCAACATCTATCAAAGATAGAGGGGATAAATAGACAGTTTCTCTACTTTGTCTATACTGCCTCTAATAGTTTAATGCTAATCTATCCTTTGGCACTTGTATTTGCGGCAGTTATGCTTTTGTCACAATTTGTGGCTAAAAACTATTTGATTGTTTTTGGCTCAGTAGGGTACGCCAAGAGAGCTCTGCTAAAGCCACTTTTGACTGCTATTTTTCTAGTCTACTCTGTTATTGTACTTTTAGGTTTTACACAATTTGCATACTCAAGCGACAGCGCTCGCGCGATTATAGATAAACGACAACTTTTTCACTCTGTAGAGAACCTCTTTTTTAAATATAACGACAGCTTTGTATATGTAAAAAAGTTAGATGTTGCAAACAAAGTACTCCACGATATAATTATCTACAGAATTGACGGGCGCAGAATTGAAAATATTAAAAAGATAAAGAGTGCAATATTCTACAAAGGTGCCTGGTTGGCAAAAGATATAGAGGAGCAAAAAATTATCTTTAAAAAGAGTATTCCTCAGGGCTATGAGATCGTCAAGCTCTCCAAGCAGAAGATTCTTAAAGGGTACTTTCCAAAAGTGATACGGCTACTTTATGAGGGGAAAAGGATGAGTATACAAGATGGTTTTAAAGCTTTGAGACTCTTAAATGGTCAGCATATCGATAACTCCAAAGTAATTGCAGCCCTTTATGAGAAGCTTGTAATGCCACTCTTTGCTCCTACAATAATTTTTTTGATACTACTTTACTCTCCACTGAGCAGACGGCATATGAGCAGTGTTAAGTTTTATCTCTTTGGTATTGGTTTTCCGATTCTGGTTTGGACACTGCTGTATGGTGTGAATATTCTTAGTGTTAATGGCGTACTTCCGGCTCTCTATTCACAACCGCTAATTATTTTAATACTGATCCTTATTACACTATTTCTTTGGGGAAAAGAGTCAAAAAAATTAGCCTAAAATATAGAGTTTCTTGGTAAGTAAAGAGTGCTTTATATAGGCTCTTGCACTCGTAATACTTATTTTTTTTGGGTAAAATCTATAAACACGGATTATGCATTAGAGATTACTGAACTCTGCCAAACCATTGCACTGAGGGTATTTACGTAGAAACTATCGATGCACCTAGGAGTGTACCTAAAGTTTTCAGTAGTTACCCAAAGTACAATAGTTTGGCAGATTTCAAGTAATTCTAATGCATAATCCGGAATAAACTTATAACTGATAGAAGGTAAAATAGATGATCTTAGATTTTAAAACATTGGCGAAAGAGTATGGCACACCACTGTATGTATATGATTTTGAATATATGAGAGCACAGTACTGCGCTTTAAAAGAGGTATTTGGTGGTGAAAAATCACTTATATCATATGCAGTGAAGTCGAACTCTAATCTCTCTGTTATTCAAAACTTCGCAAAAGAGGGTAGTGGTGCAGACTGCGTGAGTATTGGAGAAGTTAAAAGAGCGCTATTAGCAGGTGTGAAGCCATATAAGATTATATTTTCTGGTGTTGGTAAAAGTGATGTTGAGATTAAAGAGGCGTTAGAGCTAAATATTTTAATGATAAATGTCGAGAGTGAGGCGGAGTTAAAGCGTGTAGAGTCTGTGGCTAAAACCCTCGGTGTTGAGGCGCGTATATCTATTCGGGTAAATCCAAATGTTGATCCGAAAACTCACCCATATATCTCTACAGGTCTGCATGAAAATAAGTTTGGTGTAGAGATAGATATTGCAAAAAGAATGTATATCTATGCAAAAAACTCGAGCCACCTAGACCCTGTAGGTATACATTTTCATATTGGCTCTCAGCTAACGAATTTAGAGCCTTTAAGTGAAGCAGCATCTATAATTGCAGATTTAGTACGTTCTCTCAAAGCTATTGGTGTAGAGATTAAGTTTTTTGATATTGGTGGCGGTATTGGAGTAAAGTATTATGGAGATGAGGAGTTAATTGACCTAGAGGCGTATGCTCTTGAGATTAAAAAAGCTATAAAAGGTTTAGATCTTACTATTGTTTGTGAGCCGGGAAGGTTTTTAACAGCTAATGGTGGTTACTTGCTAACAAAAGTGCTTTACGAAAAGCAAAATGGGCAGAAGCGTTTTACTATTGTCGATGCAGCGATGAATGACCTTTTAAGACCATCACTCTATAATGCCTACCATGGTGTTGAGCTTCTTGAAGAGAAAGAGAGTGAAATCTCTACTACTGATATTGTAGGTCCTATTTGTGAAAGTGGAGACTTTTTGGCAAAAGATATTGAACTTCCACCACTTTCTAGTGGTGATTTACTACTAATAAAGAGTGCTGGTGCCTATGGCTTTACAATGGCAAGTAACTATAATACACGAGGGAGAGCATGCGAAGTGGCTTGTGATGACGAGCAAGGCTGCAGAGTAATACGAAGACGAGAGATGTTCGAAGATTTGATAGATGCGGAGAAGCTCTATCTGCAAGGAGAGTAGAAGTGACACTAGAAGAGATACGAAAAAAGTTAGATACGCTTGATGATAAACTCTTAGAGATATACAACAGCCGTTTTGAACTTGTTTTAAAAGTTGGGGAGATTAAGAATAAAACAAAAAGCCCAATCTATAGACCAGAGCGTGAAAAACAGATTATTGAACGTTTAAAATCTAAAAACAGAGCTACAAATGGTATATTGACAGATGAGGCGATAGAGGCACTCTTTATGGAGCTATTCTCCATTGCTCGGAATTTTGAGTTACCTGAACGTGTGGCATTTTTGGGACCAGAAGCTACTTTTACACACCAGGCTGCAGAGATGAAATTTGGAGCATTGGGAAACTATCAGCCAATACATACAATCAAAGGTGTCTTTCGAGAGGTAGCAAGTGGCAAAGCTAAATTTGGTGTAGTCCCAATTGAAAATAGCTTTAATGGAATAGTGAGTGATACAATTAGTTGCTTAAGCGACTATAACTTAAAGATTGTTGCAGAGGTTGTGCTGAGTGTTCACCATGTTTTGGCATCTTCTGAGGATGATATTAAAAAGATTAAGAGAATCTACTCAAAAGATATCGCTTTTGGACAGTGCTCGAAGTTTTTAGAAGATTTCGGTTTAGATAATGTTGAGCAAATACCTGTTGAGTCTACGGCAAAAGCTGCACAGTTGGCAAAAAAGGATAGTGAGTCAGCTGCTATATGTCCAGAAGTTGCAGCTAAGATGTATGATTTGCCGATACTTTTTAAAGATATAGGGGATAGTGGTAAAAATAGAACACGTTTCTTTATAATAAGTGATTTTGAAAATGAGGCAAGTGGAAATGATAAAACTACTATTTTGGCAAAATTGCCAAACAGATCAGGTGCGTTAGTCGATTTTCTACTCGATTTTAAAGAGAAAAAGATCGATTTGACGAAGATTAAGTCACATATTGTTGGCGGTGTATCGGTCTTCTTTTTAGAGTTTAGCGGGCACAGAAGTGATAAAAATATTGAAGAGATTTTTGATAAACATAAAGAGTCAATTAAATTTTTGGGTTCATATGTAAAAGAGGCAAACGATGTATAACAGTTATTTAAAAGATATAAAAACTTACGAGGCTGGGAAGCCAATTGAGCTTGTAGTAAGAGAGTTTGGTATTGAGTCACAAGATGTTGTAAAGCTTGCATCTAACGAGAACCCATTAGGGTGTTCAGAAAAAGTTGCGCAGGCAATTGCGAGCAGTGCGCAAAAAGCTTCTCTCTACCCTGATGATAGTATGTATGAGTTAAAAGAGGCACTAAGTCTTAGATTTGGAGTAACAGCGAAAGAGATAATAATCGGAGCTGGTAGCGACCAAGTGTTAGAGTTTATTTCGCATGTTGTCTTAAACTCTGCTTCTAAGATATTACGGAGTGCCGTTACCTTTGCAATGTATGATATCTATGCAAAGCAGTTTGGTGCGCAGATTCTAACAACACCAAGTTATCAGCATATTGCAGATGAGTTTATAGAAAAAATAGAGAGTGCAAACCCGGATATCATATATATCTGTACACCAAATAACCCAACGGGTGACGCTACTACAAGAGAGGAAGTATTTAAAATTATTAATGCAGCTTCTAAAGACTCTTTGGTAGTTGTAGATTGTGCCTATATGGAGTATGTTGAAGAGGAAGAGTATAAACTTGTACCAAAAGATTTTATTAACTGTGATAATGTAATCTATTTAGGAACATTTTCGAAAGCATTTGGGCTTGGTGGCATGAGAGTAGGGTATGGTATTGCAAATGAGAATATTATTAATATGCTCTATAAAGTGAGACCACCATTTAATATAAGCTCTCTCTCTTTGCTTGCGGCGATCGAAGCGAGTCATGATATCGATTTTGTTACAAAAAGTGTAGCTTTAAATAGAGAAGAGATGAAACGCTATATTGATTTTGCAAAAAAATATGAAATTGAGTATATTCCTAGTAAGACCAATTTTATTACACTCCTGTTTGACGAGAAGCATAACTCTTCAGAGATTGCAACGAATTTGATGAAAAAGGGTGTAATTATTAGAGATTTGGCTAGTTATGGATTAAATGCTATACGTATTACAATTGGAACCAAGAGTCAAAACAGTAAACTCTTCGAGGTATTAAGCCAAGAGCTGCAATATAGAGAGAGTATAGAGAGCAAAACAGTATAGAACTCTTTTATTAGAGAAAACAGGAGGCAATAGAGATGAAAGATATAAGTAATTACTCTATTAGTGAATTAGAGGCTCTCTCTTTGGAGATACGTAACAAAATCTTAGAGACTGTAAGTAAAAATGGTGGGCACTTAAGCTCTACACTTGGTGCAGTCGATTTAATTGTTGCTATGCATTATGTTTTTAACGCAGAGACAGACCCATTTATATTTGATGTTAGCCATCAGGCGTATGCCCATAAACTCTTAACAGATAGATGGGAGAGTTTTGACTCTCTGCGTCAGTTTGGTGGGATATGCGGCTATACCTCTCCAGATGAGTCTCCATATGACTACTATAAAGCGGGGCATAGCTCTACCTCTATCTCATTAGCAGTTGGTGCAGCAAAAGCGATTAAGCTTAAAGGCGAAGAGCGAATACCTGTAGCGTTAATTGGAGATGGCTCTATGAGTGCAGGCATGGTTTATGAAGCGCTTAATGAACTAGGAGACAGAAAGTATCCGGCAGTTATTATTTTAAATGATAATGAGATGTCTATAGCCAAACCTATAGGGGCTATCAGTCGCTATCTTTCGAAAAATATGGCAAGTCCGCTCTACCAAAAGTTTAAAACAAAAGTAGAGAAGCTCTTAGATGGTATGCCAGATGGTGCTACTTATATAGCAAAGCGAGTTGAGGAGTCTTTGCGTTTGGTAACGCCGGGAATACTTTTTGAAGAGTTGGGAATTGACTATATAGGACCAGTTGACGGACATAATATGGCAAGTCTTATCGAGACACTAGAGATTGCTAAAAAGCTGCAAAAACCAGTTGTTGTACATACCCAAACAGTTAAAGGTAAGGGGTATGAAATTGCCGAAGGTCCACAAGAGCATTGGCATGGTGTTGGTCCATTTGAGATAGAGAGTGGAAAGTCTCTTAAAAAGAGTGGTGGTAAAAAAAGCGCAACAGAGATTTATGGAGCGCACCTTTTAGAGCTTGCAAAAAGGGATAAAAGAGTAGTCGGAGTAACTGCTGCAATGCCAGGTGGAACAGGGCTTACAAAACTACTCGAAGAGTTTCCCGAGCGTTTCTGGGATGTTGCGATTGCTGAGCAGCATGCAGTTACCTCTATGGGTCCGCTTGCAAAAGAGGGCTTTAAACCATTTTGTACTATCTACTCTACCTTTTTACAGCGAGGGTATGACCAGGTAATTCACGATATTGCACTAATGAACTTAGGTGTAGTTTTTGCCATCGACAGAGCAGGTATTGTTGGAGAAGATGGAGAGACGCACCAAGGAGCATTTGATATAAGCTACTTAAGGGCTATTCCTAATATGACTTTGGCTGCTCCTATAAACGAAGATAGTTTTAAAAAGTTAATTGATTTTACAGTTGATTTTACAACACCAATTGCAATACGCTACCCAAGAGGTTCATTTTTGGCAGACGATTTTGAAGTTACCGAGTTTGAGCTTGGAAAATCGGAACTCCTTAAAGAAGGGAAAGAGGTTCTGTTTATCGGGTATGGAAATGGTGTGGGGCGTGCGCAGCTTTGTGCAAAAGAGCTGGAGTCGACTGATCCTGCCATTTTAGACTTGCGTTTTGTAAAGCCGCTTGATGAGGAGCAACTAAAAGAGTTAAGCACTCAATATAAAAGATGGTACGTCTTTAGTGACAGCGTTTATCATGGTGGTGTAGCTTCTGCAATACTTGAATTCTTAGAGAGAGTTGCTATTAAAGATGTCAGCGTAGAGAGCTTCGAGTATGAAGATAGGTTTATACCGCATGGTAAAACCCCAGAGGTAGAGGAGTATTTGGGAATTACACCCAAACAGCTAGCTATAAAAGTAGAAAAAATGAAAGGAGAGTCTAAATGAGTGAATATATATTTACAAGCGAGTCAGTAACCGAAGGACACCCAGATAAGATGGCAGATCAGATAAGTGATGCTATTTTAGATTACATTATTGCTAATGACAGTAATGCAAGAGTTGCCTGCGAGACGTTGGTGAGTAACGGTTTTTGTATTATTACTGGTGAGCTAAAGACTAACACCTATGCGCCGATGCAAGAGATTGCGAGAGATGTTATAAGACATATCGGCTATACAGATGCAACATTTGGTTTCGATTACAGAAGTGCAGGCGTTTTAAATGGCATTGGTGAGCAGAGTGCAGATATTAACCAAGGTGTAGACCAGGAGAGTGGAGAGATAGGTGCAGGTGACCAGGGGTTAATGTTTGGTTACGCTTGCAATGAGACAAAAGAGTTAATGCCTCTGCCTATACTATTAGCACATAAAATAACTGCAAAACTAGCAGAAGTGAGAAAAAATGGTACACTGCCATATCTTCGCCCAGATGGTAAAGCACAGGTAAGTGTAGTCTATAAAGACTCTAAACCTGTGGCTGTACAAACAGTTGTAGTATCTACACAACATGCGCCCGAGATTGCTCAGGAGCAGTTGCGAAAGGATGTTATTCGAGAGGTAGTGGAAGCTGTTATTCCAAAAGAGCTCTTAAAAGATGATGTGATTTACCATATTAATCCAACGGGTCGCTTTGTTATAGGTGGACCACAAGGAGATGCTGGGCTCACAGGTAGAAAAATTATAGTCGACACATATGGTGGTAGCTGTCCGCATGGTGGTGGGGCATTTAGTGGTAAAGATCCAACCAAAGTAGATAGAAGTGCTGCATATGCAGCAAGATATGTTGCAAAAAACTTAGTAGCTGCCGGTGTAGCTGATAGAGTTACTATCCAAATTGCTTATGCAATTGGTGTTGTGGAGCCTGTATCTATTATGGTTGATACCCATGGTGACACTCGATATAAGAGTGAAGAGCTCGAATTATGTGTGCGAGATATATTCGATTTACGACCCGTAGGTATAATAAAAGAGCTTGATCTATTGCGCCCTATATACCAGCAAACGGCGGCTTATGGACATTTCGGTAGAGAGCTTCCAGAGTTTACCTGGGAGCGTACAGATAGAGTAGATGAGATAAAATCCTACTTAGGAGAAAAAAATTAAAGTTTTTTTTAAAGCTTTAAAAGAAAATTTAAAATCTTGTGATATAGTGTTATTACAACAATATAAAAGGAGATAGATATGGCAGTAATTATTACAGATACTTGTATCAACTGTGCAGCTTGTATTGACGAGTGTCCAGTAGAAGCAATCGTTGACGAGGACGATAACCCAACTGGAGAAGAGATTTATTATGTATACGCAGATAAATGTGTAGAGTGTGTAGGTTATCACGATACTCCAGCATGTGCTGAGGCTTGCCCAACAGAGGGTTGTATTCAGTGGGATGATCCAGTAGATGGTATGCCAGCTTCTGAAACAAGAGGGGAAAAAGGTACTCCAGTAATCGAGGACTAATTTTCCAATGCAACTTTGAGCTCTCAAAGTTGCAACTTTTCTAATGCTAAAATAGCAACCTAAATAAAGGGCATTTCTAGTAAGCCTAAACTTCTTTTTAAAGAGTTCTTACATAACTATATATTTTAAAGATGTTTCTTAGTGTGCATTAGATTTTATTTAATACTCTTGAAGTCCTAGCCAAAGCTAAGTCGAAAGAGTATTAAATAAAAGATGATGTGCAATAAGAAACATACTCATTTATACAGTTTTGCAAGAACTCTAATACTCAATTAATAATATTTATGCTAATATTCCAGTCGAAAATTAATAACAGGATTGAAGCATGGAGCAAACACTATCAATTATCAAACCAGATGCAGTAGCCAAAGGTGTAATTGGCAAAATTTTAGACAGATTTGAGAGCAATGGTTTAAGAGTTGCAGCAACTAAAAAAATTCAATTATCTAAAGCAGATGCAGAAGCATTTTATGCTGTTCACAGCGAGAGACCTTTCTTTGGTGAGTTAGTTGAATTTATGATCTCTGGACCAGTTGTAGTTTCTGTACTAGAGGGCGAGAATGCAATGGCAAAAAACAGAGAGTTAATGGGTGCAACAAACCCTAAAGAGGCTGCAGCTGGTACTATAAGAGCAGACTTTGCAGAAAGTATCGATGCAAATGCAGTACACGGAAGTGACTCTTTAGAAAATGCAGCAAATGAGATTGCATTCTTCTTTGCAGCAAGAGAGATTTGCTAATTTAATGACCGTTGGTTTTTCGAAGGTTAAACATACTCCTACTGAGCTAAATTTTAGCAAAGGTGCTGTATCGATTATTGGCACATTGGTGAAAGAGGGCAGAGATTGTGCAAAGATGCTCTCGACCTTTAAAGCAGATGTCGATGTAATCTGCAGTCGCTGTGGTAAAGAGTACCTGAAACATGTTGAGTATCCTCTCGAGCTAATTTTAAGTGACGGAAGATATAATAACAGTGATGAAATAGATGTAATTGAGTTTTTTGATGGAAAAATAGATATTACATATATCTCAGAGAGTGAAATCGCTTCTATCCAAGAGGATTACAACTTC
>JANTGQ010000016.1 GCA_024762845.1 Nitratifractor sp.
TTAATTTGCATTTATTAGGGTCTGTTAATGAAAAAAAGGGACAAAATTTCTATTATCGGTACTAATGTTTATAGTGGTACCCTTTGTCAATATAGACAAAGCAAGCTTACACCACTGAAAAAGTATAAATACTCTAAAAAAAATATAACAATTACCTACATCGCCAATAAAGATTTAATTACCGAAGCACTCGATATTAGCCAAAATATCCCTAAAGAGAGTGTGGTCGATGTAATAACAGACAAAGTGTATGATGAGCTACAGTTTGACCCAGCTGTAGAGTATACAATTGTTCCCGTAAAAACAAAACTGCGTGCCAGCAGAGATAAATACCAGACAATCATTATCGATAAAAAGAAGATAAAAGAGAAACTACAGCCAATCTCGAAAAAGAGTAAAGTAGTCGATTATGTTATACCAGCTCCCCTCCTTTATAAAGCACTCTATCAAGAAAAGAGTATTGATAAGAGCGGCAATGATATGTTTATATACTTTGGGGACTATGACAGTTTTGTAACTTTTTACCATAATGGAGAGTATCTCTACTCTAAATCGATTAAATACTCATTTAAAAATATTTACGACCGATTCTGCAAATTAGCAAATGAGGTGCCAATGTCAGAAAAGCAATTTAGATATTTTTTAGCTAATGATGGTGCCAGAAAAGGGAAGTCCTCGCACAGAGAGCTCTTGATAAGAGTACTCAATGAGTGCTTTTTATCTATCAATGATATATTAATATATACAAAAAGGGCGTATGATATTGATAGTATTAAAAGTGCCTATGTAGCACTTGCATGGGATAGCAGCGACTCTCTTGAGCCCTATGTTAAAAACTATCTTAACATTAATGCATCTGCGCTCTCTACACTCTTTGAGAAGCGCTTTGAGAGTGAAGTTACAGACCCTATGTGTCAACTTTTAATACTCAATGCACAAAATATAGAGTCTGGTGTTAGCAGTGTTGCAAACCTTACACCTTATCCTAAACCAAAACCTCTTATGCAAAGAGAGTCTGGTAAAATTATTGCAACAGGATTTGGCATTGCCTCTCTTTTTATGATACCAATTATTTACGATACGGTAATAGGTTCGAGTATGCAGGCTAATAATCTGCTTTTATCTAAAGAAGCTGCAAAAGTCACAACAGAAGCGAATAGTTTAAAAGGAGCGATTTCTAGAAAAAGAGAAGAGTTAAAAGCTCTCGAGAGCGCCTATGAGAAGAGTAAAGATATCTACGACTCAAAGGTAGGCGAAGTGACAAAAGTATATAATAAAAAGTTCCACTATCAGTTTCGTTCTCAACAGCTCTCAGAGATAACAAAACTCTTAAAAGAGTATGATTTACAGAGTCAAAATATTGCTATATCCGATACGCTTTATGCAATTGAACTTGAGTCTAAAGATGATAAAAAAATCACAGCATTTATAAAAAAACTTGTACAGAAGTTTGATAAAAATATCTCCCGAGTTGATATAAAAGATATAGTTTATAATAAACAGCTTGGTCTCTATAAAGGGGTATTGAAAATCGACTTTACGGAGGAGATAAAATGAGTCTGTTTGATAAATTAGACAACTACTACCATAGTCGAAAACCAAGCGAAGTGTGGATGATGGTTACACTTATTGCTGTACTTATTGGGTATCTTCTCTATACACTTTTGGAGCCAATATCTACAAACTACAGAGAGACCCAGGAGGGTACTAACCAAGAGTTGAGAACAAAAATTGAGAATGCAAATAGTTATATACATTCAGTTACAGTCAATGGGGATAAGAATTTCCATATTAATGACTTAAATCGAAAAATTGTAAAAAAAAGAATGGCAATGAATCAGCTCAGAGCAAAAATGGCAAAGCTAGACGGAAGCCTAAAAGAGTTTAAAAGTTTACTATATACAAAGGACAACTGGTCAAAGTTCTTACACAATATTACTCTTGATGCTAAAAAGAGCGATTTAAAGCTATACTCTATTTCAAACCACCATTATGACCAAAATGAGACATTTGGCAAAGTACTTGATGTTCATATAAAAACCCAGGGAGAGTTTAACAAGCTTCTAGAGTTTATGAACAGCATAGAGCAGACAGAACTTGTCGCAAATATTAGCGCTGTAAGTATGGAGTCTACACAGAACCAGCCAATAGCTGATATTAATCTTTCAGTATGGGGGATTAAGCCATGAAAAATAAAATTTTAGTTGCGCTTCTGCTTCTAGGAGTAACTGCTGTTGTTGCAGAGGATATAGATACTATACTCTCTAAAATTAAGACAAAACGACTCTCTCCAGTCTCTGAAAAATCGATTTTAGATACACCCTCTCCAATGACTGTATTAGTTAAAAGCAACGAGAGTAATAGTAGCACTGATAGCAACAAGTCACAAAAGCTAAAACCACAAGAGGAGAAGTTTGTATTAACAGCAATTATGAATGGAAGTGCAAATATTAATGGAAAGTGGGTTAAACTAGGGGAGAAGATTGGCACATATAAGTTAGAGGATATTATGGATGACTCAATCTTTCTAAAGAGCGCTCAAAAAGAGAAGATTATATTTTTTGAGAAAAATTCAAATAAAATCAATATATCAATAGGTAGGTAGTTATGAAAAAAATATTTATTTTTATCGCATTTTTTTTACTTATATCAAACGAAACAGTAAGTGCAAATACATGTAGCAACCAGCGATTCAATGTGACAATACAAAAAGAGTTAACAATAGCAAATGCACTCGATAATCTTGCGCAAAGCTGCGGATTAAGTATAGTAGTAAAAGATGCTGCCGCACAACAGAGGCTTAAAAAGAAGCTCTACTATACACATATTAAAAACAGTACACTGCGTGGTTTCTTAAATCTGCTTTTAAAAGATAATGATTTAAACTATAAATTATCAGGCAATACGCTCTCTATCTCTTATTTGACTACACGCACATTTAAAGTACACTACATCTCTAGCAGCAGGGCTGGTACCTCTAACGCGAATATTAATATTGCAAATGCGGGCAAAAGCAAAAGTCAAAATATATCATCATCCAGCGGAATGGCAATACAGAGCAATGACAACTTTGATTTTTGGAAAAAACTAAAGGGCGAAATACACCAGATATTAGTCGTCTCAGGTGATGGAAGTATGCACTTTAGCAAAGGGGAAAATGGCAGCTGGGTAGATTCAAGTGGACACCAATGGCAGTATAACCCACTTGAACCAATAGTAGACCCAGAAGGTGGGCTTATTACCGTAACAGGTACACCAAAACAGCTCCAAAGAGTTGCAAGATATATATCTGCACTAGCCAAACAGGTAAAAACACAAGTATTAATTGATGTGAAAATACTCTCTGTAACACTCAATAACAATAATGAGACAGGTATAGACTGGAATGCGCTATATGGTCTACAAAACTTTACCATCAATACAATTAATATGTATCAAAAAAATATGTCTGAGTGGAAAACAGAAGGCGATAAGATTACTGAGACAAAATATGCAGAAGGTACACGACCAAGCAATGCACAACTCTTAGAAAACAGAGGGCATGCAACTATAAATGATGTAATACGTTTTTTAAAAACACAAGGCAATGTGAAATCTGTCTCCAACCCAAAAATTATGACACTTAATAATCAACCTGCGCTCATAAGCGTTGGTAAAGAACTTTTTTATAAAACAAAGAGTAGCTCGAGTACAAAGAGTAGCGATACTGAAACAACCACTAGCGAAACTATAGACTCTGTGTTTGCAGGCATTTTGCTAGATATTACACCTGAAATTGACAAACGTGGTATGATTACATTAAAGATTAACCCATCAATTACTGAAACAGACGGCACTGTAGCACAATCTGGTTCGCGTACTATGCCACCAGATTTAATAAGACGACAAATCTCTACAGTAATTAAAGTACGAAATGGGAAACATGCTATTTTGGGTGGTTTAATATCGAGTGTGGAGAGCAGTGTTCAGAGCAAGGTGCCTCTACTTGGAGATATGCCAGTTTTTGGGGAAGCTTTTAAAAGAGAGAGAAAAATAAAACGAACCGAAGAATTAGTTGTTATAATAACACCACGTATTACTAGCGGGAGTAAGAATATCTCTCTCAAGAGTTTAGGATATAGGAGTATTGTAAAGTGAGTTATTTTGAAGCTGCCAAAGAGTGTTTTGTTGATGAGATCAATCTAGAGAGTTATGTAGAGCTACCTGGCTCGATTATAGCTTACGAAGAGCTTGAGATGGCTTTTGAAAAACCGTTTAAGCTTATGCTTCTCTATGGCGAGCCTGGAACTGGAAAAAGTTTACTTTTAAATAGAATATACGAGAAAAAAAAGTATCAAAAAGAGATTCATTTTGTTAACTCTCCACTCTTAAGCGAAGAGGAGTTTTTTAGAAGACTCTTTGCAATTCTTATCCAAAAAAATATGCCTAAAAATACAAAAGTTGATTTTAATACCTTTGTAGAGTACTGCAAAGCTATTAAAGGACAAAGAGAGATCATTATACTCTTAGACGAAGCGCAGCTATACCCTAAAAAAATACTCGAAGAGATACGTGTACTCTCAGATACTGGTGTGGTACGTTTTGTAATAGCGGTTCACAAAACAACAGACGAAGATGTAATTGCAAAGTCACACTTTCAAACACGGATTTGGGGAACGGTTGAACTTAAAAATGCCAACAAAGAGGAGCTAAAAACCTATATTCACCAGCGTCTTTTAAAATATAATCAATTCGAGATTGCCAACCAAATTAAACAGAAAAACATAGATTTTATCTATAAAATTACTAATGGAAACTTTAGAGCATGTAGTAAACTGCTCTATAGTACCTTCGAAATCTACCAATATTATGAAAAGAATGATCCTTCTCAATTTAGCAGGGAGAAGTTTTCTCAAAAGTTTTTAGAGATGGCGGCAATTGCAACAGGAGCTATTAATGTATGATATTCCGGAGTTAGAGAAAAAATGGCGAAAATATAAAAGAAACCAAATTAAAAAACCTCTTATTGCTTCAATAGTTACACTTGTGCTAGTTGCAGGTGTAAGTGTTGTAGCAGTTACATACCTTGGTGACTCTTCTCAAGAAGAGACAACAAAAGTAGCATCTCCTGCTAAAACAGTGCCTGCAAAAGAGGAGAAAGCAATCGTCATAACAAAAACATCTGCAACTGCTACAAAACAGGCAGATGCTACGGAAAAAAACCCACTTATATCTGCAAAATCAGCTCTGAACACCACGGTACAGCCTTCTCAAGAGTCTATCGATTTAAGCAAAGCGACTATAGTTGAACCTAATCTTCCAAAAGATGATATACGGGTTCTAGGCTTCGATGATAAAGATAAAAAGAGCGCACAAAATGGATACAGCGACATTGTTATTCCAAAGAAGAGTGTTGAAGATATTCAAGAACAAGAGAAGATTGCCGAAGTTGAAGATCGATTTAAAGCGACACAAGACCCTAAAGACTCTTTATATATTGCAAAATACTACTACAAAAAGGCTCAATACAAAAAAGCTGAAAACTGGGCAGTCAACACAAATAATATCGATGGAGATATAGAAGAGAGTTGGCTTATCTTTGCAAAAGCTAGAGCGAAACAGGGCTTTAGAGTTGATGCTATCAAAGTTTTACAGTCATACTACGATGAAACAAATTCTCAAAAAGCTAAAACCCTTTTAGATAAGTTGAGATTTGGTAAAAATATAAAATAGGTTAGCAATGAATTATCTTATAGAGGAGCTTGTAAAAGATAATTTAATTACAAAAAGCAATGTAAGAGATTTTATTCTCAAAAACCCTAAACGACAAGTGCGTATTGGAGCCCTACTTTCACAAAACTACATTGAGAAGAGTCAGTTTTACCAATATATTCTGCAAAAACTCAGAGTTGGAGATCTCTCTTTTGATTCAATAGATGCACTCTCCAAAGAGGATGTAAATAGTGTTGAACTCTATGAGTTTATAGCACAAAATCTAAATATTGAGTATATCGATCTACAAAATATTGAGATAGATAGCTCCCTTTTGGATAAGATACCAACATCAATTCTACTCAAAAACCGTATCGTTATCACAGAAGAGGATGATATCTATATTCATGTAGTCTTTGCTGACCCCTTTGATATGGCAGCGCAAGATGCTGTTAGTAGATTCTTCCCTAACAAGATTATTAAAAAAGCGCTCTCATCTTTTGAGAGCATTAATGAAAAGCTAATGCAGATAGAGACTTACGAAAGTCTTAAAATATATATCCAGGATATTAAAGAGGATCTCAAGTCTACATCTCACAATGATGAAGATGAGTCACCTGCTGTTTTAAAACTTATTGAGCTGATTTTAAAAAGTTCCATTTTGGCAAGAGCGAGTGATATACATATTGAAGTGAGTGAAAAAAACTGCATTGTACGAGACCGTATAGATGGTATGCTACAGCAGCGCTTTATTTTTGATAAAACTATATTTGGTCCACTTAGCTCTCGTATCAAACTACTCTCTAATCTTGATATTGCAGAGAAGCGTAAACCGCAAGATGGTAGATTCTCTGCAAAAGTTGTAGAGAAGGAGTATGATTTTCGTGTATCTACACTGCCAACACTTATTGGAGAATCGATTGTATTAAGAATATTAGACAAATCTAAAGCGCTCATTACTTTAGAACAGATGGGGATGAGTGATCAAAATTATAAAGAGTTTAATAGTGCTATCAAAGCACCATATGGAATTGTCTTGGTAACTGGTCCAACAGGTAGTGGTAAAACTACCACTCTTTATGGTGCTCTCAACGCTATTAAAAGCGTTCAAGATAAAATTATTACTGTCGAAGACCCCGTAGAGTACCAGATGAATGGTATTCAACAGGTACAGGTTAACAGTGCTGCAGATTTGACATTTGCTTCTTCTTTACGTTCTATTTTAAGGCAAGATCCGGATAAAATTATGATTGGTGAGATTAGGGATACCGAAACTCTTCGTATAGCTATACAGGCAGCAATGACGGGGCACCTTGTTCTCTCCACTCTGCATACAAATAGTGCAATTTCTGCAATATACCGTATGGTAGATATGGGTATAGAGAGTTACCTCGTAAGTGGGTCATTAATTGCGATCCAGGCGCAAAGGCTTGTGCGTAAAACCTGCCCCTACTGCAAAGAGCTTGAGACAATAGAAGACTCTTTGTTAGAGTCAATAATGAGAGAAGTCTCTTTTAGCGAAGTCCCTCAATTCTACAGAGGCAAAGGGTGTAAACAGTGCTACAATACGGGGTATCTTGGTAGAGAGATGATCTCTGAAGTATTAACAATCTCTTCGGAAATGGCACGTCTAATCGCGTCACAAGCTCACGAAGAGGAGTTAGAAAAACTAGCAAAACAAGAGGGCTTTGTACCGATGTTTCATAATGGTATTATCAAAGCAACAGAGGGTAAAACTACCATCGAAGAGATATTTAGAGTTGCGAGGTTATAACAGTGTACTATGAAGTAGAGTATCTCTATCGTGGGCAAAAAAAAAGCAAAAGTGTAGAGGCTGAAAATGCGGTAGTTGCCTCTTCACAGGTAAAAAAAGAGCAGAATAATATAATTGTTATAAGCACCAAAGAGGTAGGAGCACCAGCTTCAAAAGTTATGGATGATATGCTCAAACAACTTAACTCTTATACATCAAAAAATATTTCAGTAGACGAAAAAATAGCCGCAATTAGACAAATTGCAGTTATGACAGATGCTGGTTTACCTATCTATGATGTGCTCGAAGATATAGTTGAAAATAGTAAAAATCCCGCACTTAAAAATATTCTATCACAAGCTGCTAACGATATTAATGCAGGTAAAAGCATGTCTCAAGCTTTAGACCCGCATAAAGAGCAGATGGGGCATATTGTTATGGCTATGACCAAACTAGGCGAAAAGACAGGTAACTTTTCTGCTTCGTATATGAAGCTCGCAGAGATACTAGAGGTTATGCGAGAGAATAGAAGTAAATTTCTAAAAGCCATTCGCTACCCAATAACTGTAATTGCAGCCCTTATTATCGCTTTTATAATTGTTATAACGCAGGTAGTTCCAAAATTTCGAGAGATTTTTGCAGAACTTGGCGCCGATTTACCACTTGCAACCAAATTTCTACTTGCAACAGAGAGCTTTTTAAGCAACTATGGACTCTATATAATTCTTGTTTTGGTTCTACTCTTTTTTATATTTCGCTTCTTTTATAAAAGTAATCCAGAGTTTCGCCTTTTTGTAGATAGAATATTGGCAAATAAACGTTTTTACCTTATAGGTAAAGTTGTCTATCTTGCAAATATCTATAACTATATATTGGTTTTAGAGTCTCTTATTAAAGCTGGAATACCAGTCTCAGAAGCGCTAGAAACTGCTGTTAGAGTTGTAGAAAACAGTTATATTAAACAGCAACTACAAACTATTAATACAAATATAGGAAAAGGTGTTTCTCTCTCAGAAGCTTTTGAAAAAACCGGTCTTTTTGAGAATATGATTTTGCAAATGATACGTGCCGGAGAGAGTAGTGGTCAGCTCGACCATATGTTAGGTAAAGCGAGAGATTACTACAATATGAAGTTCCAAAACCTTATAGATAACCTATCTGCCTATATAGAACCGATTATGATTACTATGATTGCAGGTTTAGTTTTACTCTTGGCATTAGGAATATTTATGCCAATGTGGGATTTAGGAAGAGCCGCAAGAGGGTAAGAAAACCCCTCTTTTTAGAGCTGTCCCTTAAACCCAGATTATGCATTAGAGATTACAGAACTCTACACAAACCATTGCACTGTAGGCACTAACGGAGAAACCATCGATGCACCTGCGGGTGCACCTCATGACCGTAGGGAATCCACACTTGCACAGTTTTCCGCAAATACCTTCAGCACAAGCGTTTGGCAGATTTCAAGTAACTCTAATGCATCATCCAAGTTAAAATAGCAAGTTTTACTAAAATACCTTTTGCTCTAAAATAATTTTACTCTCACTCTTTTCAAGAGAATTGTCATCATATCTTTTATCGTATGCTACTACAAAAATTTCATCACCACTTTGCAGATAGTTCTCTTCTCCAAACTTCTCGTATGCTGTTGCACCAATAGATATAAGAGCCTGCTTTGGATAATTGCAATTTTCTAAATGCGATGCGATATCTTCTAAAGGTCCAAAATCTTCTTGATGATTAATCTTCTCTATAAGCCACTCTTTTAACTGTGAATAAAAGTAAGAGTATCCCAAAAGAGGTGCATCTACACCGTATGGGTGTAGCGTGCCATCTCTTCGTACATAGGAGCAGAGATGGTAATTATCCATCACACCACCCTCTTCAAATTTATCAATAGCTATCCACTGCTTTGCAACGCCTTTAGAAAAACTCCCCCAACTCTTCTTTTCAGAAATCTTATCTGCACCCTCTTTTCGAATTGTACAGTCGTTAAAGGTTGTAAACTCTTTAGCAATTAAATCAACAACTTTTTTATTCTCATCATAGACAATATCAAAATGTATTGCAATCTCTGGCTCTACCTGCGCATTCGCCTCATAGTCTGGCAACTCCAACTTCTCGCTGTGTAGAGAGTAAGTTCCTAAAAAACACTCCGACTCGGGCAAATAGAAAGGGAAAACCCCTTTGGGTTCATCCTCTTTTGTCTCTATATTTTCAAAATCTTTTAGTTCACCAGCTTGCTGTAGGTGTTTTGCAAAATTTCCGGCAACACCTAAACCTATACTATCTTTAAATTTCATTAACAACCTTTATAAAATATGTTTTCGTAGCGCTCTATCTAAATCCTCTTTGGTATCAATACCAAAACTGCTACTCTCTACCTCGGCTAATGCTATTTGATAGCCATTATCGAGTATTCGTAACTGTTCGAGCTTCTCTATATCTTCTAGTACACCTGCATCCATACTACAAAATGCTTCTAGTTTTTTCATTGTAAAGCCATAAAGCCCCAAATGTGCTTTATATTCATTGAGCTCCTGGTTTCTGCAATATGGCACCAACGATCTCGAAAAATAAAGCGCCCTGCCCCCTAAATTTGTAACAACTTTTACAATGTTTGGGTTTTGTGCAGTGTGTGCATCGATTATCTTATAACAGCTTGTAGCAATTACGTCAAAATTCTCTACATTCTCTTTGGTGATATCCACCATTTGCTGTACAACATCTTGTTCGATAAAAGGCTCATCTGCCTGTACATTTATAATAATCTCATCATCATTTAGTTGCAACTTCTGCGCTGCCTCATAAATTCTATCGGTTCCAGATTTACAACTCTCCGAAGTTAAAACAGCCTCTAAACCATGGTTTTTTACCGCATCAACCACCTCTTGAGAATCTGTAGCAATTACAACACTATCTATCTCTTCTACAGCTTTCGCAGTCTTTACAACCATTGGCAGACCACCAATATCTGCAAGCACCTTGTTAGGCAATCGCGAAGACGCCAACCTTGCTGGAATAATTATCATATACTCACCTTTTGTGCTCGTAAAAGCCAAATTATCCCAATATTATACATAAAGCCACATTAGATATAATTACATTTTCATTTTAATGCAAGGATTATTATATGAGAGCACTCTTAAGTGTTAGTGATAAAAGCGGTATTGTCGACTTTGCAAAAGGTCTAAAAGAGCTCGGATTTGAAATTATCTCCACAGGCGGCACATACAAACAGATTAAAGATGCAGGTATAGAAGTTACCGAAATTGACGAAGTAACAAAGTTCCCAGAGTGCTTTGATGGTCGTGTTAAGACACTCAACCCCTATGTACACGGCGGTATTCTCTACAAAAGAGAGTGCGACGCACATACACAAGAGGCTCAAAAATTAAATATTACCGGTATCGACCTTGTTTGTGTAAACCTCTACCCATTTAAAGAGACTATAGAGAGAACAGAAGATTTTGATGAAATCATAGAAAATATAGATATCGGCGGACCAACGATGGTACGCTCTGCTGCGAAAAACTTTAATGATGTGCTCATTGTAACTGACAGCAGTGACTACACAAAAGTATTAGATGCACTTAAAGAGAACCAAGATACTTTAGAGTTTAGACGCGACTTAATGATAAAAGCCTTTGAACATACAGCTGCATATGACAGTATGATAGCAAACTATATGAATGGCAGATTCAACAACGGTTTTGGTGCCAAACAGTTTATTGTAGGTAGCAAAGTTTTCGATACACGTTATGGCGAAAACCCACACCAAAACGGTGCACTCTATGAGTTCGACAACTTCTTTAGCAAACACTTTAAAACACTCAAAGGCGAAGCGAGTTTTAACAACCTAACAGATATCAACGGAGCTGTTAAAATTGCAAGTAGTTTTGGAGACAAAAATGCAGTATGTATTGTAAAACACGGTAACCCTTGCGGTTTTGCTCTTAAAGAGGCGCTACTAGACTCTTACACCGAAGCACTCAAGTGCGACCCAATCTCTGCATTTGGTGGAGTTGTTGCAGTAAACGGTACTGTCGATTTAGAGCTGGCTAAAAAGATGAACGAAATCTTTTTAGAGGTAGTAATTGCAGCAAACTTTACACCAGAAGCACTAGAAGCATTTGGTAAGAAAAAGAGACTAAAACTCTTTAGTTTCGATAGCGAAAAACTTCTACGTGCAAACGACAAAGCTGACTTTAAACATATTAACGGCGGCTTTGTCTACCAAAATAGCGACTGCATATGCGATAACGAAGTAACAAATGCAAAACTAGTTACTAAACTCGAAGCTACAAAAGAGCAAATACAAGACCTAGAAATCGCATGGAAAGTAGCAGGACTTACAAAAAGTAACTGCGTAGTATATGTAAAAAATGGTGCAATGGTTGCAGTAGGTATGGGAATGACAAGCCGTGTAGATGCAGCACAGTGTGCCATTAAAAAAGCAAAAGAGCTTGGTTTAAGTATCGAAGGCTCTGCAATGGCAAGCGAAGCATTCTTCCCATTTAGAGACTCTGTAGATGCTGCAGCAGCGGCTGGTGTAAAAGCAATTATACAACCAGGCGGAAGCATTAGAGATAGCGAAGTAATCGAATCTGCAAATGAGCATGGTATTGCCATGTACTTTACAAGTGTAAGACACTTCTTGCATTAATTCACCCCTTTGGTGCATACTTTTATGCACCAACACCTCTACTTTAAAACCCATACCCTAATAAATTACTTAATTTTACCAAATAACCTTCTCTTTAGCTAAACGTTGATTGACATACACTAAAGGATTTTGATATAATCTTTAAAGAGTTTATAACTAATACTCTAGGAGTATAAAATCCCCTAGAGAGAATAAGGAGATACTATATGGCAAAAAGTTTATACGAAACATTAGGGGTAAGCGAAAGTGCATCGGCAGACGAAATTAAAAAAGCATACCGAAAATTAGCAAGAAAATATCACCCCGATATAAACAAAGACCCAGAGAGTCAAGATAAATTTAAAGAGATAAATGCCGCTTACGAGGTACTAAGCGATAGCGAGAAAAAAGCACAATACGACCAATTCGGCGACCAAATGTTTGGTGGTCAAAACTTTAGCGACTTCGCCCGCTCACAAGGTGGCGAGGTAGATTTAGACGACATCTTACGCTCCATGTTTGGTGGTGGGGGCTTTAGCTCTGGCGGTTTTGGCTCTAGCAGAGGTTTTGGTGGGCAATCTGGCTTTGGAGGTTCTGGTTTTGGAGGTTCTGGTTTTGGTGGCGGCTACGGAGCACCAGACCTAGATATAAAAACAACAATCACAGTACCATTTATAACCGCTGTACTTGGTGGTAAACATCACGTAACAACAGAGAGTGGAGAGAGCTTCGATATAAAAATACCAGCCGGTATAAAAACAGGCAAAACTTTGCGTGTTAGAAACAAAGGCAAAAGCTACAGTGGACAAAGAGGAGACCTCTTAATTACAGTAACTGTAGCCCCATCACCCGAGTATAAAAGAGAGGGTGATAACATCTATAAAACTATAGATGTTCCGCTTAAAAGTGCTCTCTTTGGTGGAAAAATAGAGGTAGAGACCCCAGAGAAAAAAGTAACTCTAAAGGTACCTACAAATACCAAAAATGGTCAAAAATTTAGACTAAAAGAGAAAGGCTTTCCAAAATCAACAGGTGGAAAAGGCGATTTGTATCTCGTTGCAAATATCACACTACCAGATGTAGATACGCTTGATGATGAACTAAAACAATGTTTAGAAAAATTACCAGAGTAAGGAGGGTATTATGCACAGTTACGATGAACCAGTCTACTTAATAAGCATAGTATCATCTATGCTCAATATTCACCCACAAACCCTAAGGCAGTACGAAAGAGACGGGCTAATAAGCCCATCAAGAACATCAGGTAGAATGCGCCTCTACTCTCAAAGAGATATCGACAGAATGAAGATGATTCTTCGACTCACAAGAGATTTAGGGGTAAACATAGCCGGAATCGATATTATCTTACGTCTTAAAGAGCAGATGGAAGAGATGGAGTACGAAATCGAAAACCTAAAAGGACAACTACAAGATGCTAATGCATTTGGCAGCGTACCTAAGAGTAAGGCTATTGTAAAAAAGAGCAGATACGATATTATAATCTTCGAAGAAGATAACTAAAGGCAAAAGATGCAAAGTAAAGAGCAGAGTGAACTAAAAATATATATCGACAATACCGATAGCTACAAAGAGCAGCCACTATGGAAATACATTTTACAAAGTGTAGAAGAGTCTCATTTAACAGGGGCTACAGTCTATAAAGCTGTAGCAGGTATCGGGAGTAACGCAACACTGCACACATTTGATATTCTAAACCTCTCAAATGAAATGCCTCTTACAATAGAGATAATAGATACAGACGAAAAGATAGCCCTTTTCCTAGAGCAGCACAAAGATGCCCTAAAAAATCTATTTATCACAAAACATACAACACAAGTTGTAAGCTTTAACCAGTAGGTATCGCATGAATTTATCACTAATACTATCAGTTGGAATAGGCGGATTTATAGGCGCAATATTGCGATTTAGCGGCTCGTACTACATAAATAAGCTACTAGGAGCATCTTTTCCCTATGGAACACTTGGCGTAAATGTTATCGGCAGCTTTATAATAGGATTTTTAGCACTCTATTTCGAGCAAACAATAGCACCACACACCAAAGCACTACTTATAACAGGAATGCTAGGGGCACTGACAACATTCTCTACATTCTCACTTGAAACAGTGCTAATGCTACAACAGAGCCTCTACACAAAAGCTCTGCTCAATATTACGCTCAATATTGTTTTTACCCTCAGCG
Organism: Nitratifractor sp.; assembly: GCA_024762845.1. GTDB lineage: Bacteria > Campylobacterota > Campylobacteria > Campylobacterales > Sulfurovaceae > JAADEQ01. The sequence continues at coordinate 14,291 of JANTGQ010000016.1, forward strand.
CTACAATCTTAGGAATGGCACTTTTTAGAAAGTTGTACGGAATTTAGAGCAAACTTGCTATAATTAGCCCAAAATTATACAAAATCCAATCTAACTTGGGCAAATGCCCACTAAAGGGAAAGTTTGCAACGAAAAAAAGCAAAAATTAGCAAAAAATTACTACGTGTTTTTGGTAAAACCAATGCAAAAAACCGTCTTATAGCCCAAGGCGACAAAGTCTTAGTAGCGCTAAGTGGCGGAAAAGACTCTCTCTCGTTACTTCATCTAATAGCTAATATGCAACAACACGCACCCTTTGACTTTGAATACCAGGCAGTTACCATTAGCTACGGAATGGATGGTGAAAATTACGACTTTCTAAAAGAGCACTGCAAAGAGTATAGCCTCCCCTACGATGTCTACGAAACACAAATATTCGATATATCACAAGAGACTATGCGAGAAAACAGCTCATATTGCAGCTATTTCTCAAGAATGCGAAGAGGAGCACTCTACACCTACGCACTAGAACACGGTTTTAATAAAATTGCACTAGGGCACCACTTAGATGACGCAGTAGAGAGCTTCTTTATGAATATGCTCTACAACGGAAGCCTGCGCTCAATGCCTCCGATCTATAAGGCAAACCGTGGCGTACACGTTATCCGCCCCCTCATAGAGGCAAGAGAAGAGCAGTTAAGAAACTTCGCAGATGAAAACAACTTCCTAACCATAGGCGACGAAGCCTGCCCCGCAATGAAAATACAAACCAAAATGCCCCACGCCAGAGCCAACACCAAAGAGTGGCTCAAAGAGCTAGAGAAAAACCACGACAAACTATTCACCACCCTAAAAGCCTCCTTCTCCCACATCCACGATGACACTTTTTTAGACCCAGAGAGATGGGTACGAGATGATTTAGAGTAGGTTGTCTCTTCCTATATATTTGAATCTACCTACAATATTAACAATTATTTATTCTTAAGAATTTTGTAAGTTATTTTAATTTATAT